>JANOUB010000070.1:0-2032 GCA_031416615.1 Thermoleophilia bacterium | reverse complement strand
TGCACGATCGGGAACTTCTCCTCGCCGGGCTCGCTCATGTCGACCTGCGACACGGAATAGAGGCGGCCGCGGGCGTCGAGCCGGCCTTTGCGGACGGAGACGAGCAAACGCAGGTCGCCGAGGAACCGTGAGATGTTGCCGAAGCGTCCCTGTACGACCACGGCGAGCGGCTGCTGCATGTAGCCGGTGCCGAGCACCGGCGAGGACGGCGCGATCGAGCGGAACTCGAGCTCGTTGCGACCGGCGAGCCGGTTCACGTCGAGGAGGATGCCCGACATGCCGGTGTCGTTCGGTAGTGCCTTCGTCAGGCGGTAGAGGTCGCTGGGCTTCACCTTCACGTTCGCGGACGGCTGGGCAAGTGCGAGGCGGCGCTGCGACAGCTCGGCGCGGGAAGTGCTGATCTGTGCATCCAGCTCTGCCGCCTTCGACCGCTGCGGCGAGATGAGCAGGAACCAGCTAGCGGCGACAACGAGCAGACCGCCCGCCACGACCACGCCGATCTTTCCCTTCGGCGAGCGAAGCAGGGCACTCATGAGGAACCTCCGGTCTGGTTCAGGTCAGCGACGACGACGAAGCGGACAACCTCTTTCTTCCCGATGAGCTCCCTCTGACTGGAGGTCAGGGTGACCCTCTTGAGCGATGGGAGGGTCGCGAACCGGGCGAGGAGGCGGGCGACGTCGGGCTGCGTGTACGTGTAGCCCTCGATCACGACGGCCGTCGGCGCGGGGGCCGCTTGACCGGGTGCTGCGACGGCGACCGGGGCCGTGGTTCCATCGGCCAGGTTCGCCGGCTGAGACTGACTGACGGAGAGGCTCTTGAGCCAGACGTTCGTGGGGAGCACGCGCGCCATGTCGCGGAAGACCGCGTCCCAGGCGAGCCGTCCGCCGAGCACGCTCGCGACCGCGGTGGCGCGAACGGCCTCGTCGCCGACCACGCCTGCGTCGATGTCGGGTCCTGTCGGCTGCGGGAGCGCGGCAATCTGCGCCTGCACGGCACCGAGCTCCGACTGCCTGTCGGCCGCCTTGCCGTGCGCCCCAATGTAGAGGACACCGACCGCGACGAGCGGGATAACCGCGGCGATCGGCGCGCCGATCGCGATCATCGTCGAGCGGGTGCTCCTCGTCTTGACGGCGTCCTTGGGAAGCAGGTTCACGCCGCGCATCGCAATGTCGTCGATCGCGAGGCCGATCGGCACTGCCATTGAGCCGATCGTCGCCTCGATCGCCGGATCGAAGTCACCGGCGGTGACGACGCGGGCGAGGGGATCGCCGACCGAGACGTTGACCCCGATCATCTGGTGGAGCGCGTCCCCGAGGCCCTCGAGATGCGAGGTGCCGCCGGTGATCACGATGCCGCCGATGCCGAGAGACTCGTTCTGGGTCTGGTAGAACTGGAGCGAGCTGACGAGCTCCCGCGCGAACGGTGTCAGTCGCAGCCGCACCGCGTCGAGCGCCTTCGTGCGCGCAACCTCGTCGAGCGCGTCGAACTGCCGGCCCGGCCCTGACAGCGAGAGATGCCGGAGAATCGTGGCCGCCTCGGCCGGATGCACGTCGAGCTCCGTCGCGATTGCCTCTTGCAGAGCGCCACCACCCCAGTCGAAGACGCGGGTGAACTCGCAGGCGCCGGCACCGGCGACGAGCAGCGTCGACGACTCGTGCCCGATCGCAACGACGACCGTTGCCGTGTCGTCGACCGCACGCACCGCGAACGGCTTCGGGTCGACGAACGCACGGAGGAGGCCCAGCGCCTCGAGATCGATCCCGGACAGCTTGATTCCTGCCCGGCGGGCCACCTCGGAGTACGGCTCCACCTGGTCACGCGGGGCGACGACGAGCAGCACGCGCCGCGACGGCTCGCCGGCCTCGTTCGGACGCTCCTCGAGCACCCGGTAGTCGAGCACCGACTCGTGCACGGCAACCGGCAGCACCTCATGTGCCTTGAACCGAACGGCGTTGTCGAACCGTGCCTCGTCGTCGATGCCGACGATGTCGAACGTGCGCACGCCGATGCGGTTGCTCGCAAGGCCGATGCG
>JANOUB010000069.1:0-17180 GCA_031416615.1 Thermoleophilia bacterium | reverse complement strand
TACGGGCTAGGGAGGCCTCATGGGACGCACGCTCTACGCCGGCTCCGCCCGGCGCGTGATCAATCCGCTGCTCGGCACCGGCAAGGCCGGATTGCGGCTGTTCGGCGAACCGATCCAGGCGATCGAGAGCGACCTGACGGCCACGGTGCTCGTGCTCGTGAACGACGACACAAAGGTCGCCTTGATTGCGGCCGACCTGTGCATCATGAGCATGGCCGAGGCCCGCGAATCGCGCGTGGCGGTGGCAGAGGCTCTGGGGATCCCGGTCTCGCGTGTGCTCCTGAACCTGAGCCACACCCACAGCGCTCCCGCGCTGCCCGAGTTCATGGCGATGACCGATGGGTCCGAGGACGTTCCTTTTCGCGAGCGGTACAAGCGTGACCTGACACGCTGGTTGGTGGAGGCTTCCGTGGAGGCGAACGATCGCCTTCAGCCCGCCCGCATCGGCTGCGGCTGGGGCGAGAGCTCGATCGGCGTGTATCGGCGCGAGATCCGCGACGGCCGCGACGTCCTCGGCGAAGTGCCCGACCACCCGATCGATACCTCGGTGGGCGTGATCCGCGTCGATGACCTCGACGGCAACCCGATCACGACGCTGTTCCGTTACTCGGCGCATACAGTCACCGTCGGCAGCCGCTCCATGGTCGCGTCGCCCGACTACCCGGGGCCCGCGCGTGAGGTGATCGAACGCAACCTCGGTGGCCTCGCGATCTTCCTGCAGGGCTGCGGCGGCAACATCAATCCGCGCGTCGGGATCGGCTACGAGATCGACTGTCGCGACACGAAGAACAGGGTGGGGTTCGAGCTCGGCGGCGAAGCCCTCAAGATCGCGGCCAGCATCCGCACCAACACCCGCCCCGGCGAGCGTAGACCGCTCGGGAACGTCCCCAACATCCTTTTCACCCCCTGGGAGCCTGTCACCGGCGACACCTGCACCCACCTCCAAGCCGCCGAGACCACCATCCCACTCGACTACATCGAGCTGCCGTCGCTCGACGAGGCCCAGACGACCCACGCGCACTGGCAAAGGGACCTCGAGCAACGCCGCTCACGCGACGGGCAGGATTGGGAGATCCGCTTCGCCCACAAGTACGAGCACTGGGCCCGGATCCTCGTCGCGGCGGTCGAGCACGGGAACCCGACGCTCGATCTCCAGCTCCAGGCGATCCGCGTCAACGACATCGTCATTGTCGCCATGAACGTCGAGACCTTCTTCGAGACCGGCCTCGAGATCAGGGCTCGATCCCCGTTCCCCGACACCTTCGTGCTCGGCTACTCGAACGGGGTCGTGTCGTACCTGCCGCGGGCGCAGGACTACCCCGAGGGGGGCTGGAAGCTGGACGCAAGCTATGCCGTTCCCGACCTCATCCCCCAGGCCTGGGGGATGCCCGTCGCGCTCGCACCCGACTCGGAACAACGAGCAGTCGATGCGAGTCTTGCGCTGATCCGGCAGTTGGTCCGATAGGAGGATTCCAAGCCTGGATCCATCACAGCTCCTTGGAGTACGTAAAGAGCTCCCAGTCGAGCTCATAGCCGAGTCCCGGACGTGTTGACGCGATCGCCGTGCCCGCGCTGAATGCAGGACCACCGACCAGCAGGCGGTCTGCGGGATCGAGTGGGTTCCCGCCGGCGATGCCCCGCTCGAAGGTCTCAACCGTCCCGCCGGTCGCGATCGCGAGGTGGATGCTGGTCTCGGCGTAGACGTGGTAGGAGACGTCGAGGCTGTGTTTAACTGCGAGCGCCAGGACCGCCCGCGCAGGTGTGACGCCGCCGATGGCGACGACGTCGAGCCGGAGCACGTCGAGAGCGTCGGCTGCGGCGAGCGCACGGTAGGACGCCTGCGAGGAGAGCTCGTCGCCGACGCCGATCGGGCACGCGGCGCACCGGCGGAGGTCGACGTAGCCCTCGACGTCCTCGGGCACGAGCGGGTCCTCGAGCCACGCCAGTGGCATCCCGCCCCAGTTCGAGACCTCGGCCAGAACAGCCGACGGCGCCTCCCAGCCGAAGCCGGCGTCGACGACGACGCTCGCCGCGGTGGGAAGCTTGGAGGCGACTCTGACGAGCAGGCGGCGCATTCTGGCCGGATCCGGGTCGCGGGCGACCTTCAGCAGCCGGTAGCCGGCCTCGGCGTGGCGGAGGACGTCGTCGGCGAGCGACTCCGGGCTCCTGTCGGCGAGAGGGTAGGCGGCGACGATCATCACAGGAACCGGCTTCGGCAAGTTGGTCGGTGAGTCGGACAGCAGCCGCCACAACGGCACGCCAGCGCGCTGCGCAGCGACGTCCCAGAGGGCAATATCGACGAGCCCGAGCGCGCGGAGGACGAGACCGACTCGTCCGACGAGCACCGTAGCCCGAAACGCGCGATGCCACGCTGCCTCAGGAGCCGCACTGTCTGTGCCGACGAGCGCCGGGATCACGAGGCGCGTGACGCACGCGTCCACAGGAGCGTCTCTGGTGAGGCAGTACGCGCTCCCGACGAGGCCGGATTCGGTGGTGACCCGGACAGCCGCATACTCGCGCGACGCGATCTCGATCGGCCCCAGGCGAAGAGGTGCCGGCAGATCCAACCGGACGGTCGCGACATCGATCGACGCGATCGGGTCGATCACGGGCCGGGAGCGATGGCCGACGTCGCGACGCCGTAGTCGCTCAGGAAGCCGCCGTCGACGTAGAGCGTCTGTCCGGTGAGGTAAGACGCAGCCGGGGACGCGAGGAAGCTCACGGTGGCGGCAACCTCTTCGGCCTCGGCAAGCCGGCCCATCGGGATCCGGCCCAGAATCGTCTCCGGGTCGAGCTGCCCGCTGGCGACAGCCGCGCGGTACACGCCGCTGTCGACGTACCCCGGGCCGACGGCGTTGACGCGCACCCCCCGGGACGCCCACTCGACCGCGGCGGTGCGGGTCAACGACACGATCGCGGCCTTCGTAGCGGCGTACGGCGCCCGACCCGCTGCACCCCGAGCGGCCGCGACCGAGACGATGTTCACGATCGAACCGCCTCCCGCGGCGAGCATGATCCGCCCTGCCGCCTGCAGGCAGTTGAACGTCCCATGAAGGTTGACGTCGACGACCGCCGTCCACGATTCCAGCGGGAGATCCTCCGTCGGCCCGTGAATCTGGATGCCGGCGTTGTTGACGAGCAGGTCGAGTCGCCCGCGGCGGCAGGCGATATCGGTAAACGCCGCGTCGACGGCCGCGTGGTCCGTGACGTCGAGCTCCCGATAGGCGATCGCCGATGCCTCTGCCGAAGTGTTGCCCGGAACGAGGTCAGCGGCCACGACCGACCACCCCTCCGCGGCGAGTCGTACCGCGATAGCCCAACCAATCCCGCGAGCCCCACCGGTAACGATCGCGACGGGTATCGAGCTATCTGGCATCAGGTCTCCTCACTCACTCGAGATCGCCGACTGGCACCGCTCGCCCTTCGTGAGCGGAACGCCAGGCCGCCTGCATGATCGCGACAGTCCGCACGCCGACTTCGCCGGGCGCCCGATCGGGGCTGTTTCGTTGAAGGCAGCGGTCGATCAGGAGCTGCGGCGGGCCGTCACACGAGTACACGCCGTCACCCTCTGCGACGGGGGGGTCGGGTTGGCGACGGATCACCTCGCCGTTTGCCTTGTCGCCCTGAAGGAGGACGTCGGCGCGCTCACGCTCGAAATCGAGCGTGAGCACTCCCTGGTCACCGGCGATCCGCAGTTCGCACGCGTGCCGCATCAACCACGGGTGACGTCCGTGCCCGCTGAACGAACCGATCACGTCGTCGGCGAACCTCACGGAGACCTGGACGTCGAGGTCGACGCCGTTCTCGAGGAATCGTGCGCGCGCGAACACCTCACCTGGGTCGGACGGGACTAGCCACGTCGCGAGACCGAGAAGGTGCGACAACTGGCCGTACAGGTACCCACCCCCCGCGTCGGGAAGCGACCACGTTTCCCTCTCCGCCTCGACGACAAAGCCTCCGACATCGATCGTGCCCCAACCCGCCTTGCCCGAGAACATGTCGGTGAGGCTGCTCGCCATGAACCCCGTGACCGACGTGACGTGCCCGATCGTCCCGGATTCGAGGACATCCTTCGCCCACGTCGTCATCCGGGAGTAGTTCCACCCGTGCGCCACCGAGACGGTGAGACCCGTGTTTCTCCCGGCCTCCAGAATCGCGCGCGCGTCGGCGAGCCTCACCGCCATCGGCTTCTCCACGAGGACGTGGGCGCCGGCTTGGAGGGCGGCGACAGCGTGCTCGCGGTGCAACGAATGCGGCGAGGAGACGACGACACCGTCGACACCGGCTGCAAGCAGCTCGGTCACCGAGCTCGTCGCCACCTCGAGCCCGAACTCCTGTCGGAACGCGTCGAGGCCCTCATCCGTCTTCCGGACGACGCCGACGAGATCGACGTCGGGATGATCCCGGAAGAACGGCAGGTAGTGATACGAGGCCCAGAACCCAGCTCCGATAACACCGATGCGCGCCCGGCTCACGACGACGCCTCCGACATCTGACTCGAGGGATGCTCGAGCGGGGTCGGCTCGAGCCTCGGTAGGTCGCCCCGCGCCGTCCAGCCGTCTGACGCGTCCCACGGCTCGGCCTCCGGGAACAGGCGCTCGGCAAGGCGCACCCCGGTCTCGACAAAAATCTGCTCGACGCTTGGATCGAACAGCGACGGCAGCCCCACACTCTTGTAGCCGTAGCCTGCTTCGTACCCTCCGTACTGGTATTCGTTCGCGGTCGGCAGGTACCCGATGATCTCGTTCGTATACCCCGCATACAGCGTGGGAGCACCCGGCGACCGCTCCTTGACAGCAATCCCATACTCGGTGAACGTCTCGCCCGGGCCCGTCACGATGACGCCGTCTCCGATCCGCACCGCGTGTACCGGCGCGCGCACCTCCGTTGGTGCGCTGCCGTCACGAAGCTGGGACTCGATCCTCCTCGCCCACGCCGCCTGGTAGTACGCGAGCTTCACCTGGCCACGGTCGCCGGATGCCCGAGCCGCAGCGAGTGCCGTGTCGTACTCCTGCCGCAGCCGCTCTATCTCCTCGAGCGGAGGGTGTGGCAACAACGGGATGGACACCGTCTCGCTCACGGCGGCGAGAGCCGGCGCTGCGGCCTCCTCGAGTTGACGGCGGTACCGTGTGATCGGCGTCACCGAGCCCTCCTCCTCGGCCACGACCGTGACCGGCCGGCTGAACCGGTCTGCGACGGCCTCGAGTGCTGCGAGGCCGAGCCGCGTTCCCATCCGGCGCGCCTCGTCCTCGGTGTCCGTGAACGCGAACTTCGGAAGCACATTCCCTCCTGCCCCCTGAAAGAAGACGCACTCGCCGCCCGAAACAGATCGCACGACGTCCCGCATGGGCCCAGGGAAGTCCGCCGAGTAGACGACCATGTCGTACCCGGTCGTCACCGGATGACATCCGAACCCGACGAGCGTCCCGATCGCCGACTCGTCCGGTCGACGCGCCTGCAGGACGGTGACCTGGTTGTCGACGAGCTCGTCCGGGTTCCACCCGAGAATCGAGCCGCCGTTGAACCCGTCGGAAGTCCGTTCGCGCCGGTTCACGGCGAGGTCGACATCGGCCTGCCCCCAGACGAGTCCGGCGGGCTCGAGCCGTTCCACCGCCATACGGCAGACTGAGACGATCTTGTCGTGGATCACGCGGGAGAACGCCTCGATCGAGGTGTTCAACTCGTCGTCGACATCGCCGAACACCGCGCCGTTGGCGTGCCCTCCGGGCGGCGCCAGGTGCGTGTGACTCCAGTTGAGGAGAATCCCCGCAGGCGCTGCGCCGGTCGCGGCGGCGATGCGGTCGATCAGCGCCTCGATCTGGGGGGAGATGATGCCGACGATGTCGACGCCGCAGAGCACGACGCGGCGGCCGTCGCGCTCGAACGCGATCGCACCCACCTCGAGCGGCAATCCGTAGCCGCTCGCGTTCGACGGTTGTCGGATGAAGCCGACCATCGGCAGCCCGAGCGGCGGCTCGAGTGGAAGAGATGCGGCACCGGCACAAAAGTCTCTCATGGTTGCTTCCCCTTGTCATCGAAGGTGTCGAGCAACTCCGCAAGCGCGTGGCACGCGGCGGCGATGAAACGCTCGCCGACATCGGCCGACGCCGCGGAGGGATCACCGAGCACCCCGCTGGCGCCCATGTCGGGCAGGAGGAACGGGTCGTTGGCTCGCGTGATCGGCTCGAAGGCCGCAGCGCGCATGCGCACGAGGCCGGGCGCGACCGCCAGCATCGCCGACGTCTCGGCCTGGCCCGCGTGCCCGATCGACCCGAAGTCGACGGGAAACAGATCACGGAGGAGGGATGGATCGACGAGTTCCCAGTAACTGACGACCGGGCACTCCTCGACGAGAGCGAGAGCTCCAAGCCAGCCCCTGTTGCCGCCGTGACCGTTGACGATCACGACCCGCGAAAACCACGGACGAAGGCAACCGACGATCGAGCGAACGAGCTCGAGCAGAAGCTCCGGCTCGAGGGTCACCGTGACGCCAAGCCGAACGTGATGGGGGCTGAGCCCCGTCCAGACGGTCGGCGCGACGACGACGTCACAGCGAGCTAGCCCGGCTGCGCGCACGGCAACCGTCTCGACGAGCAGCGAGTCTGTCCCGACCGGCAGGTGCTCGCCGTGCTGCTCGAGCGAGCCGACCGGAAGCAGGCAGACGGCGCCGGCGCGCCCTCGCTCGCTTGCCTCGGCCCGCGACAACTCGCTCAGCCGAGCGTTCATGCCGGTAGCGCTTGGGCGAACATCGTCACGACGGGCGCCTCACGGATCGCCTGCACCGGCACCTCAGTCCACCCTGGACATTCCGAATACGGCGGTCGTGCCGGTCTCGCCCATGCTCATGAAGCTGTGCTCGACGTTCGCCGGCAAAAACACCACGTCCCCGACCTCGGCACGGAGGACGTCCATCGTTCCCGTCAGCGCCGTCACGAGCGTGCCGGCGGTCACACGGATGACCTTCTCGAACGGAACGGACTCCGGCTTGGTGTCACGTCGCGCCGGAAGGCGCATCTCGCCCGCCCGAATGCGCTCGTCGCAGTACCAGAACGAGCTCAGGTACGCCTGCCGGGGCTCGTCGCCGGTGATCAGGTGAAGCCACGTGGCACGGTCGAGCCGCATCATGTCGATGTCCGCTTTTGGGGCGCCCGGCCAGGCCTGGAGCTGGTCGAGACGCGATGCGAAGCCCTCGTTGCCATCGTGGTCGCCGTTGAGTACGACAGGCCGTCGCTCGTACCAACCGAGCTCGTACAGCGTGTCCGCCTCCACCTTCTGCTTGAACAGGTCGGTGTGCATCTCGCCGGGCACCCACCACGCGATATAGCAGTCCTCGTCGCCAAAGTTGTAGCCGTGATGGTGGGCCCAGGCGGGGATGTTGGCAGCGTCGCCGGCACGCAGCTCGACCACGTCGGAGGTGTCTGGGTTCGACAGGTGGAGCGTCCCCTTGACGATGTAGTACGGCTCCGGGTTCGGATGATCGCCGGGATCGAACCAGCACCCAGCCGGCACGGCGAACATGCCCGCGTTGATATGCGGCGTCGACACCCATGTCCACGATGGGGTCGCGTTGCCCGGAGCTGGAGCCCAGGCATCGAAGCGATGGTCTGCAGCGCGGAGCAGAACAGGCCTCGGATCCTCGCCGGGCCGGTACGGGATGCTCTGATAGGGGGGCCAGAGCGCGCGGTACTTCGGGTAGTCGGTCATCATGAGCCTCCTTCGATTGTCGGGACGCAACCTGTGTTCTCCGGAAAGTGGCATGCGCTGCGATGGGCTGCGCCGCCTCGCTCGGTCAGCGCCGGCCTCTCGGCCTTGCAGCGCTCCTCCGCCTTCCAGCACCGCGACGCGAAGATGCACCCCGACACCGGTCTCGTCAGGTCGGGCAGCTCCCCTTCCAGCCGGATCCGGCGCCGCTCGCGCTCGAGCGCGGGGTCCGGAATCGGCACCGCCGAGCGGAGCGCGATCGTGTAGGGGTGTTGCGGGGACGTGAAGATCTCGTCTGCGTCGGCGACCTCGACGAACTGGCCGCCGTACATCACGGCGACCCGGTCGCAGACGTGCCTGACGGTGGAGAGGTCGTGCGAGATGAACAGGTATGAGAGGCCGAGCCGGCGCTGCAGATCCATGAGGAGGTTGAGGATTTGCGCCCTGACCGAGACGTCGAGTGACGACACCGCCTCGTCGCAGACGATCAGCGCCGGGTCGGTGGCGAGAGCTCGCGCGATCGCGACGCGTTGGCGCTGGCCACCGGACAGCTGCAGGGGACGCCGCTTGCCGAAGTCCGCGTCGAGTCCGACGAGCTCGAGCAGCTCGGGGACACGGCCGCGGTTTCGCCTGCCCTCACGCCGATGCAGCAGCATCAGTGGCTCGGCCACGATCTTCTCGATCGTCATCAGGGGGTTGAGCGAGTCGCCCGGGTCCTGGAACACCATCTGCACACGGCCCCGCTGCTCGGCCGCGATGCCTCCGCGACGCGCCTCGAGCGGACGTCCGTCGAACGTGACCTCGCCCCGTGTCCGCTCGGTGAGCCCGAGGAGGAGTCGGGCGACGGTCGACTTTCCGGAGCCCGACTCGCCGACGAGGCCGAGCGACTCGCCGCGCTTGATCTCGAACGACACACCCTCGACGGCCCGGAGCCAGCGCTTGCGGGACCCGGTGCTGCCTCGAGCGCGATAGTCTTTCGCGAGGTCGGCGACGACGAGCAGCGTCTCGCCGACGGATGGCTCAGCGAGGGGGATCTCCTGCTTCAGAATGGCGCCGGCCGTGGCCAGCGACTCGTCTGCGAAGTGGCACGCGACTCGCGCTGAAGAGTCCGCCAGGTCGAAGGCCGGCCGGTGCGTTCGGCAGATCTCCCGGTCGCCTACGAGCCGGCAGCGCGGCGCGAACCGGCAGCCGGCCGGGATCGCATCCGCCCGCGGCAGCACGCCTGGGATCGACGGGAGCGCCGTGGAGCGCGCGTCGCCGAGTCGGGGCACGGCGGCAATGAGCGCCTGGGTGTAGGGATGGCGCGCCCGCTCGAACACGTCGTCGACTGCACCGAACTCGACCGGCGCGCCGGCGTACATGACGAGCACGTCTTGCGCAAATCCCGCGATGATGCCGAGGTCGTGCGTGATCAGCATGACCGCCATGTGCCGCTCGTCGGCAAGGCGGTGGAGGAGGTCGATCACGCTCGCCTGGGTCGTCACGTCGAGCGCGGTTGTCGGCTCGTCGGCGATCAGCAGGTCGGGGTCGGACGCGAGAGCCATCGCGATCATCACGCGCTGACGCATCCCGCCCGAGAACTCGTGCGGATACTGGCCGAGACGCTCCCGCGGCATCTGGACGCCGACCTCGGTCAGGAGTTCGACCGCCCGATCGACTGCCTCGGCCTTGCCGGCCTCCGTGTGCAGCCGGATCGCCTCGATAAGCTGGTATCCGATCGTCTTGACAGGGTTGAGCGAGCCGAGAGCGTCCTGGAAGACCATCGAGATCCGCCCTCCACGCACGCGGCGGAGCACGTCTTCGTCCGCTCCCCTGAGCTCGAGATCGCCGAGCTTGATGGAGCCGCTGCTGATCGTTCCCGGTGGTTCGAGCAGCCCGAGGACGGCCATCGCGACGGTCGACTTACCCGATCCCGACTCACCGACGACCCCGAGGCGCTGGCCCGGCCGGATCGTCAGCGATAACCCGTCCACGGCCCGCACCGTCCTCTGCCCGAGCGGGAAGTCGACAACGAGATCGTCTATCGAGAGCACGACGGCGAGAGGTGTCTCGTCGCTCGGCCCGGCCCGGTCATGCACCGCGGCGTGGCTCACGATGTCGTCCCCCCGGTCGTTGCGGCTACAGCGACCCCGGTGGGCTCGACGACGCCGGCCCCGGCGCTCCCGCTGCGCTGCACCGCGACCTCGATGCCCTCGCTGACGAGCATGTAGCCGAGCGCGACCGTGACGATGCACAACCCCGGCCAGATCCCGTACCTCCACTCCTGGAACACATAGTTGAAGGAAGCCTGCAGCATGCTCCCCCAACTCGCTGCGGGTGGTGGCGTCCCCAGCCCGAGATACGACAGCGTGGCAGCCGCCAGAAGGGTGTATGCGGCCGTGAGCGAGATGCCGACGAGCAACGGCCCGATCGCGTTCGGAAGCAGATGTTTCCAGATCACGTACCGCGGTCTGGCACCGGAGATCACGCTTGCCTCCACGAAGGCGCGCTCACGCAGGCTCATCGCCATGCCCCGCGCGAACCGGAGGAAGCCCGGGATGTAGAGGATCATCAGCGCGAGCATCACGATTCCGTCGCTCGGTCCCATGACCGCGACCAGGAAGAGGGCGAGCAGAATTGACGGAAATGCCAGCATCACGTCGGTCACGCGGAGCGCAATCGAGCTCGAGACGCCGCCGCGGTACCCGGTCAGGAGGCCGATCGTAATGCCGATCACGGCGGCGATCAACGTGGCTCCGAGGCTGATCTTCAGGTCCGTGCGGGCGGCGTAGACGAGGCGAGAGAGAACGTCCCGCCCGAGTTCGTCCGTGCCGAGCCAGTACGTGCCCGATGGGGACGCGAACGGGGCATCGACGAGATCCGTCGGGCTGTACGGTGCGATCACGCCTGGGATAAGCGCCGCGACCGCGAACGGCAGCAACAGCAGGAGCCCGATCTGCAGACGGATGTTGTGTCGCAGCCAGCCCATTACGCTCGACGGATCCTCGGGTCGACCATGCGATAGGAAATCTCGATCAGCGTCGACATGATCACGTAGGCGGCCGCGATCGCCATCACGCATGCGATCAGGGTGCTGAAGTCCTGGCGTTCGACGGAGTAGATGAGCAGGCCGCCGACCCCCGGCCAGTTGAAGATGCGCTCGACGACGACGACTCCTCCGAGCAGCTGCCCGAACTGGACACCGAGGACGGTCAGCGACGGCAGGAGCGCGTTCGGCAAGGCGTGCTTGTAGAGAACCCCGCTCTCGCTCAACCCCTTGGCCCGGGCGGTGCGAATGTACTGCGTGCTCAGTGACTCCCGCAGGCTCTGCCGCATGAAGTGGAAGAAGACGGCCGTCGTGGGGATCACCAGGGTGATCAGAGGCATCGCGAGCCGTTTCAGATGCTCGACTGGGAGCTCGCGAAATGGCTCGTAGCCGCTGGCCGGGAGCCAGCCGAGGAGGACGGCGAAGAAGATCACGAGCAGGATGCCGAGCCAGAACTGGGGCACGACAAAGCCGATCGTCGAGAGCTGGCCGGCGACGACCGAGAACACGCGCCTGCCACGCCGAACGGTCCGCACAGCGAGGAGCGCGGCCAGCGGCAGCGAGATCGCGAGCGCAAGAAGCGCGAGCTCGAGCGAAGGAATGATCCGCTCCAGGACAGCCGCACTGACACGACCGCCACCCTCCTGCACGCCGAGGTCACCCTGGACGGCTCTCTGGAGCCAGATCACGAACTGCAATGGCACGGGCCTGTCGAGGCCTAGACGCTCTCGCTCCGCGTTCACGAGCTCGGTTCGCTGCTCGAACGTGAGATCGTCCCGTTTGCCGATCCGGATCTCGGCGGCGTCGCCGGGCAATGCCGTCGCAATCGCGAACGTGATCATGGAGATCGCGAGGAGCACGCCGATCAGCGACAGGACGGGAGTGAGGAAGCGCATCATCAGAAGGCGGTGGGGGACATCGTGTCCCCCACCGCCTTTCGTTCAGTCGATTCGAGTTGTGTCACTAGCCCGGATCGTTCATCTGGCGTGATCGCGGGGCGCTCGTCCGGGGCGCAAGGACGCACGGGATGCAACGCCCGCGCCAGATGAACGATCAGGGCTAGGCGAGGTACGCACCGTCGAATCGCTGGTCTCCGATCAGCGTCGAGTCGACGCCCTGGAGGCGCTTCGGGGCAACGTTCTGATTCGATGCGATCATCGTGTGGAAGGCCGCTGCCTGGGACAGCATGAGCCTCTGCACCGCCTGGAGCGCGCTCTTGTACTGCGCTTCGTTTCTCGGCGAGAAAGCCGTATTGTACGCCGCCTCCAGTGCGGGAATCGCCCCCTTGGGATACTTCGGCGGGTTCTTCAGAAGCGTCGCCTTCATCATGTAGTTCGCGATCAGTGCCCACGGGAACGGAAGCGAGCCCGCGTTGACGGCGATGCCCTCGTGATTGCGCTTGGTGTAGAGCCGATCGAACCACTGGGCCGCCGGTAGCACCTGGATCTTGGCGTCGATGCCCGCCTTCTTGAAGCCCTGCTGGAGCACCGGTGCCTCGCGCGTCCACGGGCCGGGATCCTTCAGGATCATCATGTTCAGCTTGAGCTTGGAGACACCGGCGGCCGCGAGCAGCTTCTTCGCCCGCTCCGGGTCAAAGGTCGGCACCGGGCCTCCGCCCGGCCATGCCTTCCCGATGGAGTACGGGCTCTTCTCGAGCGGGTTCCAGGTTGGGACAGCACGACCACCCCACGCAACCTTGTTGTCAGTGCTCTTGTCGAAGGCCCACTGCAGAGCTTGCCGTACCTTCACATCCTTCAGCGGCCCGAAGTACATCTGCGGCTGCCACCACTGGAAGAAGAGGCCCGACGGGATCAGCTTGGAGTTGCGCTTGCCGTCGACCTGCGGCAGCGTGGCGACCGAAATGTCGTGGAGGTAGTCGACATCGCCCGAGAGGAAGTTCGCGACCTGCGCCGACTCGTCTGCGAGGAACCGGAACGTCAACTCGTTCAGGTAGGGCCGATTGCCGTTCCAGTAGTCGGGGAACCGCTCGAGGTCGAGCCGGTCTCCCTTGACGAAGTTCTTGTACTGGAAGGGCCCGGTGCCAATCGGCCGCTCGCCGAGATTCAGATCATCGGCGTTCTCCGGCATGATGAACCAGAAGCGCCAACTCTCGACCATGCGGGCCGGCTTCTTCGTCGTGATCTTCAGGGTCTGGTTGTCGACCTTGACAGCCTTGCCCCAGATGTCCTTCGGAAGCGCGAGGAAGTTGTTCGACGCCGGCTTGACGGGGTCGTGGATGCGGTTGAGGCTCCAGACGACGTCCTCGACCCGCATCGGGTCGCCGTTGTGGAACTTCACTCCCTGTCGAATCTTCACGATCGTCGTTTTCGGATCAGGCGTTGTCCAGCTCGCCGCGAGCAGCGGCACGGCTCGACCGTTCTTGTCGTACTTGACGAGCGTGTCGTACATGGCGTAGGCCATCAGCTGGCCCCAGCGATAACCGAACGCGGTGAGGACGTTGATGTCCTCGAACGACTGGCCAATTCCGACGACCAGCTTGCCTCCAGGCTTCGGGGCGAGAACCGTCGCCCCGGCACCGCGGGCGCCGAGCAGGGCATCGGCGCCGCCGATCGCCGCAGCTCCCAACGCACCACGCTTGAGCAACTCCAGGCGACTCAGACCTTGGCTGAACTCTTCCACGACAAACTCCTCTCCTGCTGTTGGTTCAGGATGTTGGTTCAGGGAACGATTCCAGATACACGTCAAAAGCGATTCAAGAGCACATCACTGCCAAAGTCAAGCATTTGGTCTGACAAACACGTCCGCAGCTCCTAACCCGGATCGTTCGTCCTGCTCTCAAAGACGTGGAAAGCTCACGAAAAGTTTGCCTCAACACGTCTCTGTCCGACAGGTAGGAGTGGATCCAGGCTTAGTACATCAACCAGCCGCCACTGATGTTCAGCGTCGCACCCGTGATGTAGGTCGCATGATCGGATGCCAGGAAGACGACTGCTGGAGCCACCTCCTCCGGTGCCGCCAGGCGTCCGAGCGGCACCTGGTCGATCAGGCTCTGTAATGCGTCGTCCGCGAGGCCGTCCCGTAGCATCGCCGTATCGATCAGCCCGGGCGCCACCGAGTTGACCCTGATCCCGTCGGCAGCGTACGACCGTGCGAGGCCGCGGGTCATGGTGACGATACCGCCCTTGGTGGCGTTGTAGACGACCGATCCACCGAAGCCACCGGTCCACCACCCCTGCGAGCTGAAGTTGACTATCGCACCGGGCCGGCCGCCGCCGCGCAGCCGCTCTGCGAACGCTCGGTTGAGGAAGAACGTCGCCTTGAAGTTCACGTCCACCTGGGCGTCCCAGTCGGCCTCGTCGATCTCCCGGATGTCGTCCCGGCGCCGCAGCACTGCCGCCAGGTGCGCAAGCGCGACGAGCGGCCCCACCGCGTCCTCGGCCGCCTCGACGAGCGTCGGGTGGCCTTCGACGTGGCCGATGTCGGCTCCGATACCGACGTGACCCTCGCCGGGGAGCGAGGCGGCGAGGTCGCGGGCCCCCTGCTCCGACAGGTCGACCGCGGCGACGCGTGCCCCGCACTCCGCGAACGCGCGTGCGACCGCGGAGCCGATCCCGCCCACCGCACCGGTGACGACGACGCCGCGTCCGTCAATCCCTTTGCCCAGTGACGGTGGCCCTGGTGACGGCGCCGTCATGGCCGCGGTAGAACGCGGTGCGCCTCGATGTATTCGGCGTCGAGCTCCCAGCCGAGCCCGGGCCGGGACGGCAAAGCCATTCTGCCGTCGACGATCGGCGGCCTGTTGGCAACGAGATTCCACCAGATCGGGTCACGGTCGGCGCTGAACACCTCGAGGAACGTCCCGTGCGGGATCGAAGCGAGCAGGTGAGATGCGATCTGGGGCTCCTCATGGTGGGCCATAGCAACGTCGAACGCGACAGCGGCAGCCGCCACACGACGCCACTCCGTCGCCCCGCCCGACCAGGAGGAGTCGAAGTTACAGAAGTCGATCGCTCCCTCGACCATCAGGTCGCGGCAACCTCCGGCGGAGAACTCGCTCTGGCCCGCACACACCCGCACGCCGCCCGCAAATCGGACGTCTCGCATCGCGCGCCGGTCGTTCGACCAGATGCACGGCTCCTCGAACCAGTGCAGGTCGAGGTCCTCGACGAGGCGCGCAAACCGCACCGCCTGCGCCGGCGTCCAACCCTGATTGGCATCGGCGCACAGTACGAAGTCGGGCCCAGCCGCCGCCCGCGCGACACGAAACCGCTCCGCATCCTCCTCGGGCGTGAGCCCCCCCACCTTGAACTTCATGCCGGCAAGGCCTTGCTCGCGTAGCTCCGAGACCTCCTCCGTGATGTCCTGCTTGCCGTAGTACCCGCCGATCGTGATCACTGGGACACTGTCCCGATAGCCGCCCCACAACCGATGCAGCGGCTGACCGAGGGCCTTGCCGACAGCATCCCAGATGGCAGCGTCGATGCACGCGGTTGCGACCAGGCCGAGCCTGCGGTCGCGGAGAATGTCGAACGTGGCAGGCCGTGAGAGCTCCCAGCAGCGCTCGACCCGAAAGGCGTCCTCGCCTATCAGTCTCGGGGCGATCTCAGCACGCACGATCTCGTCGATCTCCAGCAGCCCCGCATCCTCGTCACCACAGTAGGCCTCGCCGACGACACCTTCCTCGGTATGGATGCGCGTCACGATCGTCGAGCGATGGGTCATCTTGTACCGGCTGCCGTGGTACGTCTGCCCGAGAGGGACACGAATGGGGATAGTCTCGATCGCCGCGATCGTGAGGCGGGTGATCGAATTCGCACTCGTCGGTAGCTCGACTCCAAGCTCAGCCATCAGGTTCAACACCTCGATCGGTAACGGTTCCAGGAACTGTAAGCAGCCCTGCCGGCCCTGTCAAACCTCGAAAGGTCCTGCTCTTGACTTTTCGCCGCCTTTGTCAGACCATATCGGCCGGGAACCGTTTCCGCTAACGTTTCCAATCGTGGGTGTCCCCTCCTGTACCCGCAGAGCAGGCGTCCCGGGCGTCGTCGCCCGGGCGCCTCGCCCTCCCTTCCCCTACGGAGGTCGGGCGGGGGTCGCCCCGACTCACGCGACGGGCGCTAGAACCGGTACTTCTCGACGACCGCCTCGCGGACATCGATCCCGAGGCCCGGCCGATCAATCCCTTCCACCCAGCCTCCGGCCTGCCCGATCGGAGTCTCCACGAGCTCGTGCTGCATGGGGCTCTCCTCGGCCTTGAGCTCGAAGACGAGAGCCCGTGGCGTCGTCAGCGACAGCGCCAGGCTCGCTGCCGTCACGATCGCGCTCGACCAGGCATGAGCGTTGAACCACACATCGGCCCCCTCGACGAGCTCGATCACCCGTTGGCCACCCGTGATCCCCTCCGCGCGCCCCGGGTCGAAGCCGATCACGTCAGCTACCCCGGCCGCGATAAAGCTCCTGTAGCCCTCGACGTTCCACTCGCGCTCGCCCGAGCCGATCAACGTCGAGCAGCGCGCCTTCAGTCGCCGAAACGAGTCGACATCGGTCGGCTCGAACGGCTCCTCCATCCACGTCAGGCCGTACTCCTCGAGCGCGCCCGTGAGGCGAATCGCAAAGGCGACGTCCCACGTCAACGTGTTCACACCGCGGTCCCACATCAGCATCGGCTTGGGCCCCACCCGCTCGCGCAGGAGCCGCATGAACTCCACGTCGCGCTGCACGTCGTAGCCGAGGCGTGCATCACCCTTCTTGCCAAGCCCGAACTTGCACCCCTGAAACCCGAGCTCGGAGATGTAGCGAGCGTGCCTGTCGGCCTCGAGCTCCAGGCTTGCCAGCGTTGGATGGGTGCTCGCGATCGCCGGCAGACGCTCGTGGTGCGCCCCGCCGAGGAGCTGCGTGACCGGGACGCCGAGCAGCTTGCCCTTGAGATCCCACAACGCGATGTCGATGGCGGACAGCGCGAACGACGAGATGCCGCCCCGGTTTCCGTACCACCACGCACGCCGCTTGCAGCTACGCCAGATGTCGACGTTGTCGAGCGGATCGCGTCCGACAACGAGCTCACCCGCGATGCCATCGATCATCGCCTCGGTCGCCCGGCAGGCGTCCGGCCAGGAAGTGACGGCCTCCCCCCATCCGACCGTGCCGTCATCAGCCTCGATGCGGCAGAGCGTCAGATGGCGAATGGCGCCACTGTCGTTCGGCTCCGGGTACCGAACGGAGATCGGCGTCACCGTGCGGACGTTCGTCATACGCGTACCTCCTCGATTCCGAGCGCGCGGGCCAGGACGGGGATCTCGACATCGAGCCGCCCTCCTGCGAGCGCGTTGTGGTGAGTGGCGCCGGAGGCGATCCAGCGCGCGCCGGCCTCGAACGCCGACCCGGAGTCGAACCGGAACATCCCGTTCGGCCCGCCCATCTTGTCGTAGCGCGCCTCGACGATCTCGCCGGTCGCCCACGCGAGACGCCAGGTTCCTGCGACGGGTGAGAGCGAGAG
>JANOUB010000068.1:0-1506 GCA_031416615.1 Thermoleophilia bacterium | reverse complement strand
CCAGGCAGCGTCGAGGACGGCAGCACCGGGGTCGTCGACCTTCCCGTCGAGCGCCAGGTCGATCCTGCTGCCGCCGGCCGCAAGCCACGCGTCGACCACCTTCGCGGCCGCATCGGCCCTCGCGCTCGGTGCCGGGCCTCGGGCGAGTACCGCCCGGATCAGGGGCCACGTGCGGATGACCCGCAGATCCTGCGTCGCGGCATCGTTCATCACCGAGACGACGCTCGGCAGCGTGTGCTTCTTCAGCTTCGCGATGCCCGGGGCGAACAGATCGACGCGCTGCACGGGCCCGTAGGAGAAGTTCGAGTCGGCTGCGCCGACGTTCCGGGCCGGCTTGTTGTTCCAGTTGAGGATCACGCCGGACGGCGGATTGATGCCCTGCGCGTGCTGCGCCGGTGTCAGGTAGCCCGTCCAGTCGTACGCTCCGGTACCGACGGTCGGAAGCGCCGGATCGACGCCGGGAGCGCGGACAGGCAGTCGGCCGCTCGAGAAGAGAGCAATGTCACGGTCGTCGGCGTAGAGCCAGTTGAACGAGAACTCGACCTTCGCCATCGTCTTCAGGAACGTGGCAGCCGACCTGACCTGCCCCGTGTTGATCGCGTAGAACGCCCGCGCGCTGAGGAGCTCACGACCGCGAGTCGAGCGCTGCAGCGACACCGCGACCCGGGTGCCGGCGACGGTCGCGTAGCCGACGACGGGGCCGTGTCCTGTCTCGTAGAACGAAATCGGCTGATCGGGCTTCCCCGAGGCGCGCAGTATTCCCGCGTTGACCCGGCGCATGGGGAGGCACTGGCCACGGAGGACGTAGTGCCGGTCGTCACCGTTGCACAGCGTCTCGACGAAGAGGTCGATGTTGTCGGCCTGCGATGACGTCGCGCTCCAGGCAAAGTCCGGCCCTCGTCCGATCACGATGAACGGCACGCCGGGGAAGAGCGCACCACGGGCGGCAAAGCCGGCGCCCTCGAGCTCCACCTCCGCAAAGAACTCGGGGAAGAAATAGCCAACCTGGGGCCCGGCCACGAACAGGGGGTGACCTGTGGCCGACCGCTTTGCCCCCACGAGCAGGGCGTTCGAGGCGAAGGCTGGCTGGAACGGCGGCGGCTCTGCGAACGACCCGTCGTCCAGGACGACGCTCCCGGGTGCGGATCTCGGCGTCTGCTCCTGCGGGAAGCTGCCGGGAACAGAGACGGGCGCCTCCGGGTCGTTCGACCGGCGCAGGTCGGCGAACACGGCGTTGCCCTGTGTCTCACCGAGCTTCGCGCGCAGCGCCGAGAGGAACATCGCGTTCTGCGCCTCCTTGCCGCCGTTCGCGCCGAACCGCGCCGCAATCAGAGCCGCCGCCGCGACAACGTCATTCGCGGTGTACGGCTGCACCGGCAGGCCCAGCCTCGCGTAATACCCGTTGATACCCGCGGCGTAGGCCGTCACGATCGCCGCCACGCGCCTCCCGGCGGCACCGCTGCTGCGCAACGCGTCCATCTGGTTCGCGAGGAAGGCCTCCGTCTC
>JANOUB010000067.1:0-2247 GCA_031416615.1 Thermoleophilia bacterium | reverse complement strand
CCGAAGGCAACACCGCGAGCTCGGGGCACGCCGCTCGCGCGCGACGCCATCTGCTGCTGCCTGCTCTCTGGGCGCTCCAGGAGCGGATCGGCTGGATCAGCCCCGGCGGGCTCAACGAGCTCTGCCGCCGGCTGACGCTGCCCCCGGCCGACGTGTACGGCGTCGCCACGTTCTACGCGATGCTCGCGGTCGAGCCGAGGCCTCCGCGAGTCGTCCACGTGTGCGAGGACATTGCTTGCCGCTGCACCGGCTCCGACGATCTGATCGCGCAGCTGGAGGAGCGCTTCGGTGGCGAGGGCGAGCTGTCCTCCGACGGGTCGACGACCTGGTACCGCAGCCCGTGCCTTGGCCAGTGCGACCGAGCTCCGGCGGCCCTCGTGAGTGACGCGGGCGAGGAGCCGCGCGAGCGAACGCTGGCCCCGACGACGGCGACTGCAGTCCTTGACGTCCTCGCGGGCGGCGAGCCCGGGCCCGCGCCTGTGACCGTGTTGCCTCAGGCGGGTGATCCGTCGTTGCGCCTGCTGCGGAGGGTCGGCTCGGACAAGCCGGTCAGCCTCGACGAATACCGGGCCCACGGCGGCTACGCCGCGCTCCGGCGCGCGATCGAGCTCGGTCCCGAAGGCGTCATCCGCGAGCTGAAGGACTCGAAGCTGCAGGGTCGCGGCGGCGCAGCGTTCCCGACGGGCGTCAAGTGGGAGGCGGTCGCCCGCCAGCCCGTCCGCCCGCATTACCTCGTGTGTAACGCCGATGAGTCAGAGCCGGGCACATTCAAGGACAGGGTGATCGTCGAGTGCGACCCGTTCGCACTGATCGAGGCGATGACAATCGCCGCGTATGCGACCGGCTGCGAACGTGGCTACGTCTACATTCGGGGCGAGTACCCGGAGGCGCAGCATGCGCTCGAGGCCGCGCTCGCCGAGGCGCGCCGCCGCGGGTTCCTCGGCGAGGACGTGCTCGGTGAGGGCTTCAGCTTCGATGTTGAGATCCGCAAGGGCGCCGGCGCCTACATCTGTGGTGAGGAGACGGCGATCTTCGAGTCGATCGAGGGCAACCGCGGCGAGCCGCGCAACAAGCCGCCGTTCCCGGTCGTCGAGGGTCTCTTTGGCAAGCCGACGGTCGTCAACAACGTCGAGACGCTCGTGAACGTCCTCGACATCGTCTCGCGGTCGGGCCCCTCGTATGCGGAGACGGGCACGGAGGAGTCGACGGGGACGAAGCTCTTCTGCCTCTCCGGCCATGTCGAGCGCCCCGGGGTGTACGAGGTTCCGTTCGGAACGACGCTGCGCGAGCTGCTCGACCTCGCGGGCGGCGTCGCGGGTGGGAAGGAGCTCCAGTGCATTCTGATGGGCGGCGCGGCCGGCGGCTTCCTGCGCCCCGACGAGCTCGAGCTGCCGCTCACGTTCGAGGCGGCACGCGAGGCGAAAACCACGCTCGGGTCGGGCGTCGTGCTCGTGCTCGACGACAGCGTCGACCTACCGCGGCTGCTGATGCGCATCGCGGCGTTCTTCCGCAACGAGTCATGCGGCCAGTGCGTCCCCTGCCGCGTCGGCACGGTGCGGCAGCAGGAATCGCTCGCGCGCCTCGTCTCCGGGAAGACGATCGGCGGCGTCCAGCGGGAGCTGGCGGTGATCGCGGAGGTGGGTCAGTGCATGCGCGACGCGTCGATTTGCGGCCTCGGACAGACGGCATCGAGCGCAATCGAGTCGGCGATCGGACGCCTCGGGGTCTTCTCGTGACAGACCTGCTGATCGGCCCAAAGCGGATGATCGAGCTCGAGATCGACGGGCAGTCGGTGCGGGTCTTCGAAGGGGAGACGATTCTCGGTGCCTGCCGCCGTCTCGGGATCGACACGCCGACCCTGTGTTACAGCGACACGCTCGAGCCCGCGAACGCCTGTCGCGTGTGCGTCGTCGAGGTCGAGGGCGCGCGCGTGCTGGCACCGGCGTGCTCGCGCAAAGCGGAGGCAGGAATGAAGGTCCAGACCGATTCCGAGCGCGTGCGCCACTCGCGCAAGATGGTGCTGGAGCTCCTCGCCTCCTCGGTTGACCTCTCGACGACCGATGTCATTCCCGACTACCTCGACCGCTACGACGCGCAGCCGGAGAGGTTTGGGCCGCCTTCTTCGCCCGACCCGGAGCGAGACCGGAAGCGAACCGGTCATCACGTCGAGCCGGATGGCCGGACCGCCGCGACGGTGTACGCGCCGATCAAGATCGACAACGACCTCTACGTGCGCGACTACTCGAA
>JANOUB010000066.1:0-2186 GCA_031416615.1 Thermoleophilia bacterium | reverse complement strand
TCGCTGGCCGTTCCCGGCTACCCCGGCGATGCCGAGCACCTCGCCGGAGCGGACAACGAGGGAGACGCCTTTGAGCGCCTCGCCGCCACGATCTCCGACGGCCGTGATGCCGTCGAGCTCGAGCACCACCTCGCCGATCGTGGCCTGGCTCTGCCGCCGCCTCGCAACGTCGATGTCTCGGCCCACCATCAGAGCGGCAAGCGATTGCGGTGTCGCCCCGGCGGTCTCGACCGTGCCGATCGAGCGGCCACCGCGCAGCACTGTGACCCGATCGGCGACGGCAGTGACCTCGTGCAGCTTGTGCGAGATGAAGATGACCGTTCTTCCCTCGGCCGCCATCGCCCGCAGCGTCTCGAACAGCGCCTGCGCCTCCTGAGGCGTCAGCACCGCGGTCGGCTCGTCGAGGATCAGCACGCGCGCTTCGCGGTAGAGCGCCTTGAGGATCTCGACTCGCTGCTGCTCGCCGACCGACAGCTGCCAGATCCGGGCGCGTGGATCGACGGCGAGCCCGTAGCGCTCCCCGAGCTCTGCGACCCGCTGCTCGATCAGGCGTGGGTGGAGGCGGAACGAGCGGCCGACATCACGGTGGTCGCCGAGTACGACGTTCTCGGCCACGGTGAACGGCTCCACGAGCCGGAAGTGCTGGTGCACCATGCCGATGCCGGCATCGAGGGCGTCGCGCGGCGAGTGGAACTCAGCCGGCCGGCCGTAGAACTCGAGCTCACCCTCGTCGGCCCGGTAGAGGCCGGTGAGGATGTTCGAAAGCGTGCTCTTGCCGGCTCCGTTTTCGCCGAGGAGGGCGTGCACTTCGCCGACGCAGGCTTCGAAGTCGACCTGGTCATTCGCGACGACCCCGGGAAAGCGCTTGGTGATACCGCGCATCGTCACGGCCGGCTCGCGAGCGGCGGGAAGGGCGTACGTAGCGGGCGACTCGGTGGAGTTCATCGGCGCGGGTCCGTCACGTAAGCGTGGACACCGGCCTCAGCCGGTGCCCACGCCGCGTGCCGTTCATCAGCAGCTTGTCCGTCAACCCTTCGGGCTGCCTTCGATGCCCTTGACGAGCCAGTTCACCGAGAGGATCTCCGGCAACGTCATCCTCTTGCCCTTGGGGACGCGCAGCTTCCCGCTCTGGTCGTAGAGCGGCCCCTGGAACTCGTAGAACTTGCCCGAGATGATCGCCGCTCTCCTCGACGCGATCAACGCCTTCGTCTTCGCCGACACCTTCGGCCCATAGGGCGAAAGCAGAGCGAAACCGTCGGCCATCGAGCCCCAGTAGCTCCCCGTCTTCCAGCTGCCGTTTACGGCCGCGTTGACGCGCTTGAGGTAGTAGAGACCCCAGTTGTAGATCGCCGCGACCTGCCACGACGTCGGGGCGAACTTGCGCGAGTCGCTGTTGTAACCGACCCACGGCAGGCCCTTCGACTGCGCGTACTGCCCTGCAGCCGGGCTGTCGACATTCTGCCCGATCACGTCGGCTCCGGCAGCAACGAGGCTCTCCGCCGCCTTCTTCTCCTTGGCCGGGTCGAACCACGACTTCGTCCACACGAGCTTGACCTTCGCATCGGGCCGCACCACCTGCACACCGAGTGCAAACGCATTCGCGTGACGGATGATCTCGGGGATCGGGAACGGGACGATGTACCCCACGACCCCGTTCTTCGTCGCGGCGCCGGCGGCAATCCCCGACAGGTAGATCGCGTCCTCGCCCGCTCCGAAGTAGTTGGCGAAGTTCTTGGCGGACTTGTACCCCGTCGCGTGCTCGAAGTAGACGTTCGGATACTTCTTCGCAGCGGCGGCCATCGCGTCCATGAAGCCGAACGACGTCGCGAAGATGATCTTGTTGCCGTCGCGCACCAGGCTGTCGATCACCTGCGCCACCTGCGGGCCCTCGGGCACGTTCTCCTTGTAGGTCGTGATCACTTTCGCGCCGAGCTTCTTCTGGACGTAGAGCCGGCCCTGGTCGTGTGCCTGCGACCAGCCGCCGTCGTTGTGTGGTCCGACGTAGATCCACGCGGCCTTGATCGGAGCCTGCTTCGCCTGCTGTACCACCGAGGCTTTGGGTGCCGCCGAGCTCGTGGTGACAACGGCAAGTGCTGCCAGCGCCAGCGTCGCGAAAGCAACACCGAGGCCTACCCTTCTTTTCCTCATCTGATCTCCTCCTCGTCGGAAGCGAGCCGTGGAGCGGC
>JANOUB010000065.1:0-2260 GCA_031416615.1 Thermoleophilia bacterium | reverse complement strand
ACTCTGTGCCACATCCGTACCCCACACCCCCCACCCCCGCCCCCCCTAACAACCGCGTTGCCGGCCTGGCCGGCGTTAACCGCGGCCAAGGCGGTAAACGCTTTGGCTGCTCTCTATCGCACGTACCGACCGCTCGACTTCGGCCATGTGATCGGCCAGGAGGCGGTCGTCCGCACCCTGCGCAACGCGATCGAGCACGGGCAGGTACGGCAGGCGTACCTTTTCGCGGGGCCGCGCGGGACCGGCAAGACGTCGCTGGCACGGATTCTTGCCAAGGCGATGAATGCCGAGGGCGGCCCGAACGCCGACTTCGACCCAGGGAGCCCCATCGCCCTCGCGATCGCGAACGGCAGCTCCCTCGATGTGATCGAGATGGACGCGGCGTCGCAGCGTGGCATCGACGACGTCCGCGAGATTCGCGAGCGCGCCATGCTCCAGCCGGTCGAAGGCGGCTACAAGGTCTACATCATCGACGAGGCCCACCAGCTCACGACTCAGGCCTGGAACGCCCTGCTGAAGCTGATCGAGGAGCCCCCGCCCCACCTCGTCTTCGTCTTTTGCACCACCGACCTCGCAAGCGTGCTCACGACCGTCCGCTCGCGCTGCCAGACATTCGTCTTCCAGCGGCCCCGGCTACAGGAACTCGTCGTCGTGCTGCGCCGCGTGTGCGAAGGCGAGAGCATCGACGCACCCGACGCAGCCCTCGCACTCATCGCCCGCGGCGCCCACGGCTCGTTCCGCGACGCGGTCTCGACCCTCGATCAGCTCGCTGCCGCCACCGGCAGCACGATCTCCGTGCAGGACGTGCTCCAGCTCGTCGGCGGCATCGAGGAAGACTCCCTCTTCCGGCTCTGCGACACGATCATCGACCGCGACACCGCCGGTGCCCTCGTCCAGATCGAGGAGCTCGCCGAACAGGGGCAGGACATCGGCCGCCTCGTTGTCGACCTGATCGAGCATCTGCGCCACCTCCTGCTGGTGCAGCACGTCGGCCACGTGCCCGAGTCGCTGCCCATCACCGAGGAAACCCGCGAGCGCCTCCGTGAGCAGGCGAATCAGCTGCCCGAGCCGACAGTTCTACGCCTGATCGACCTGCTCGCCATTGCGGTCGACGACCTGCGCCAGGGCGGCGATCCCCGTCTGCCGCTCGAACTCGCGCTCGTCAAGGTCACTCGCCCTCAGGCCGACCTGTCGCGCGATTCACTCGCTCACCGCCTGGAGTTGCTCGAGGCGCGCCCTCAGGGCGGCGCGCCGGCGACCGTCGAGCCCCGGGTGGTCGCCCCCGTCGCGGCAACCCCCGTCGCGGCAATCCCCGTCACTCGAGCCCCAGAGGCGCTCCCCGAGCCGCCGGCGTCTCCTCCCACCATCACATCGCCCTCTCCTCCCACCATCACATCGCCCTCGGCACCCTCGACGCTACCGCCGCTCGAGCTCGACCAGCTCAGAGACGCCTGGCAGCGGGATGTCGTCGACGCTGTCAGGAGCCGATCGATTCCGGTCTCGACACTGCTCACCGAGGCACGGCCGGTCGAGATCCGCGGCGACACCTTGACGATCGAGTTTGCCCCGGCCGCAGGGTTCCACCGGACGCAGATCGAGGAGCCGAAGAACCTCGCACTCCTGGGCGAAGCGCTCTACGAGGTCACCGGCCGACGGCTCAGGATCGAGACGATCGTCGGCTCGGCACCGGAGCCAGTCGAGCCGGAGGATCCGCGCGAGCTCTCCGAGGAAGACGTGATCTCACTGCTCAAGGACACCTTCGATGCCAAGGAAGTGGAGGAACGCTGATGGCGAAGTTCGACATGAATGCGATGCTGAAGCAGGCCCAGCAGATGCAGGCGCAGATGATGGAGGCGCAGGAGCAGGCCCGCCAGGAGGTTGTCGAGGCATCTGCCGGTGGCGGCATGGTGACCGTGAAGGCGAACGGCGGCGGCGAGATCGTCGAGATCCGGATCGACCCGAAGGCGATCGACCCCGACGACCCGGAGATGCTCGCCGACATCGTGATGGCCGCCGCGAACGAGGCGCTGCGCTCCGCGAGTGAGCTCGTCGAATCGAAGATCCGCGGCCAGATGCCGGATCTCGGGGCGTTCGGGCTGCCCGGGTAACCTCAACGTGGTGCTGAGCCCTGCCGTCGACAACCTCGTGGCACAACTGACCCGGCTTCCCGGGATCGGCACGCGAACCGCGCAACGGCTGACCTTTCACCTGCTCTCGGTTTCGAACGAAGAGGCTCTCGCCCTCGGCGCCGCGATCGCCG
>JANOUB010000064.1:0-5909 GCA_031416615.1 Thermoleophilia bacterium | reverse complement strand
CGTTGCTTGCAGGTGTTGCCCGTGTCATCTTTGCAACCACGGATCGCGAGGCGGCGGAACGGGGCTATGACGCGCGCGAGATACTGGCAGACCTGAGACGTCCGTTCTCAGAACGGCGGGTGCTGGCAGTTCATCATTTCGCAGTCGACGGCGAGTCGCTGCCCTACGAGATCGCGGCTCATGCTCAGCGAAGCCCCGCGATCAAAACAGTGAAGCCTCCTGACCGGTTCGGCGGAAGCGACACGTTCGCCCCGGTCGAGTAGGCCGGAACGTCTCGAGCGGACGGCTCACCCAGGGCGTTGGCCGAGCTCGACCAAGACACGTCCACCCTCGACCGAGACCGAGTACGTCTTGACGCGAGCCGGCTCGCCCCACAGCGATCGACCGGTGCGCACGTCGAACTCCCAGTGATGCCATGGGCAGGCGACGATCGGAACGTCGGACCGCTCCACGGTGCCGGGCATTCCGTCGAGGCGCGGCCCGAGTGCTCCCAGGCAGAGAGGGCCGGCCATGTGTGGGCAGCGATTGTGCAACGCGTACACGTCGTCGCCGTGCCAGCGGACGATGCCGATCTCACGCGACCCGACCGCCACGACCCGGATGGACTCCTCGGGGAACTCGTCCAGCGATCCGACGTCGATCAACTCGCCCTCAGCTCGTCCCAGCCAAAGAAGTCGATCGCGTTCTCCCTGAACACCTTCGGCAGCCACGATGATGGAAGGGTGCGGGCGACGTGCTCCTTCTCGTCGGTGTCCCAATGCGGGTAGTCGGTCGAGAACAACAGCATGTCCTCACCACCGAACGCGCGCAGCACATCGACGAGGAGCTCGCTCTCGGGTGCGTGCTCGAGCGGCTGGGTCGTCAGGCGCACATGATCGTGGATCGTCTCGCTCGGGAACCGCTTGAGCCATGGCAGCTCACGCCGGAGCGCTCGGTAAGAGCTGTCGAGCCTCCAGATCAAGCTCGGCATCCATGCCACGCCGGCCTCGATGATGAGCAGCTTCAATGTCGGGAACTTCTCGAAGACCCCGTGGGCGATGAAGCTCGTAAGGTGCGTCTGGAGCCCCTGGCCGGCCAGGGTCTGCACTTCGAAGTAGAAGCTCGGCATTCCGCTCGCGTGCGGAGCGACGTTGTGCCCTGGCTGCACTTCGCCGTAGGCGTGGATCCCGATCGGGAGGCCGACTTCCGCAGCCGCGGCATAGATCGGGTGATAGACCGGATGGCCAAACGGCTTGCCGAGGCCGGTCGAGACGAGGAGGATCTCGGCGATGCGCGGGTGATGACCGACGCGGCGCACCTCGGCGGCGGCTTGCTCCGGGTCCTGTGTCGCGACGACCATCGCACCGAAGAGGCGGGGATCGCCGCGCGACAGCCACGTGTCGATCGACCAGTCGTTCGCCGCCCTCGCAACCTCCGCTGCGAAGTACGGGTTCGTCAGCGCGCTGACGTATCCGGCGGACTCGAAGTGCAGCAGCGCACGCTCGGTGCGGTTCCGGTCGAGCAGTTGCTCACAGAGGAGCGCATAGTCGGACGCTGGGGCGCCACCTCCAGGCGGATAGGTCTCGGCTCGATATCCCCAGAACGGATTGTTCCACATCTGACCTGGAGCGAACGGGACCAAGGCATCATCGATGCCCGAGATGTGCTTGGTCGCTCGTCGTGGGCCCGTCACGAACTCCCGCCATCCCTCCGAGAGGTAGGGCAGGAGATGCTCGGGTGTTGACCATTCGTGGTGCACGTCGCAGTCGATTACCGTCCCGTCGTAGAGACGCGACCCGGCCCGGTCAGATCCGTCGCTTACGCCGACATGATCTCCCACGTTCGGGTCCGAACTGTCGTCACCCAACGCGCTCGGCCCGGCGTGCTCCATATTCACGTGGGGCGAGCCTGCCGCGCCCGGGGACTGCAACGAGCTTGCCGTCCTCGACCAGAACTTCGCCGCGACTGATCGTCGTGATCGGAAGACCGCGAACTGTCATGCCGTCGTAGGTCGAGTAGTCGATGTTCGAATGGAGCACCTCGTGCGACAACGTCAACTCCCGATTCGGGTCGAAGAGCACGAGGTCGGCGTCGTAGCCGACCTGGATGCGCCCCTTGGTTGGGAGCCCGAAGACGAACGCCGGCCGGGTGCAGCAGGCGTCGACCCAACGGTTCAAGGACATCCGGCCGCCGAGCACGCCAAATGTGTGGAAGAGCGAAAGCCGAACTTCGATCCCGCTCGTTCCGGGTGGGGTGTAGAGGTTGCCTTTGGCATCGCGTGCGCGGCGGCGGGGCCCGTGATCGGTCGAGATCACGTCGATTGTCCCGTCATCGAGCGCTGACCACAGTGCGTCTCGGTGCTCCGGCGTTCGCAGTGGCGGGCTGAACCTGAGAGCCGTGCCGCTGAGTGGGTCGGCGATCGCCTCGTCTCCCAGCAGGACATACTGTGTGCAGACCTCGCCGTAGACCTCCTGCCCCCGGTCCCGGGCGGCCCGAAGCTCACGCAGGGCATCCGAGGCGGTCATGTGGAAGATCAGCGCGCGTGCGCCCGCGACCTTCGCAAGAGCGAGGGCGCGATGCGTGGCCTCTCCCTCGAGTTCCGCCGGGCGTGCGCTCATATGCCACGCGGGTCCGACACGTCCGGCAGAGCGATTCTGGCGCTCGAGTTCCTCGATCATCTGCCGGTGCTCGGCATGGACGATGGCAAGGCCGTCGCATGCCGCCACCTGTTGCATCGCAGCGAAGATGATGTCATCGGGAAGTGCATACGTCTCGTAGTTCATGAAGAACTTGAAGCTGGGAAAGCCGCGCGCGGCGATTGCGGGAATCTCGGCGACCCGGTCGTGGCTCGCTTCTCGAAGATTGACGTGCAGGCTGTAGTCGATCAGCGAGGAGCCGGCGGCCTCTTCGAGTCGGCTATCGACGCCGTCCTCCAGCGACGTGCCTGCTTCTACCTGGGCCTGGTCGATCATCGTCGTCACGCCACCGAACGCCGCAGCGATCGTGCCGGTCTCGAACGTGTCGTCGTAGACATCCGTGGCGCGGTTCGTTCGCATGTGAACGTGGCCGTCGATCGCGCCCGGCAAGACGTACAGCCCCTCGGCGTCGATCTCACGCGCCCCACTCAGGTGATCGCCGATCGCGGCGATGCGCTCACCTCGAACGCCGACGTCCGCGATGTACGAGTCATGGGTGGTGACGATTCGCCCACCGCGGATGACGAGATCGTAGCTCACCCCGCCATCATATACGAGATACGCTACCCGGCGGTCCAGCCACCGTCCAGGCTCAACACACTGCCCGTCATGAACGTCGCGCCGAGCATGTAGCTGATCGCCTCGGCGACCTCGGCGGGCGTGCCGGGGCGGCCGATCACGAGCCTTCCCTGCGTTCGAGTGCTTTCGCGCTCGGCCGCTTCTGTCTGTGCTTCGCCTGCGTGGAGGAGGGGTGTATCGACCGGGCCAGGGCAGATGCAGTTGACGCGGATACCGTCACCTGCGTGATCGAGCGCGAGGCATCGCGTGAGCCCGATCACGCCCGCCTTCGAGGCGCAGTACGCAGGACTGCCGACGCACCCGACGAGCCCGTACTGCGAGCTGACGTTGACGATCGAGCCGCCGCCCGCAACACGGAGTCGTGGGATGACGGCGCGGCAGACGTGAAAGACGCCCGTGAGGTTCACAGCGAGTGTTGCGGACCACTCCGACAACGAGGTCGCCGCCACGTCGCCGGTGTAACCGCCTATCCCTGCCACGTTGACAACAGCGTCCAGCCCTCCGAGTTCCGAACAGACGATCCCGATTGCGTCCTCGACCTCCTGGAACACAGCGACATCGGCCGCCACGCCGACCGCCGTTACTCCGAACGACTGCAACTCCTCGACCATCCTGGCTAGGGCCGCGGCGTTTCGGTCGAGCCCAGCCACTGCCGCACCGCCTGCTGCGAGATGCTCACAGACGGATCTGCCGATCCCGGACGCTGCGCCGGTAACGAGGACGCGGGTTCCTGCAGTCACGGTGCGACGCCTGATCTCGGCATCTGCCCGACGTGGACGGTCTCGCCGGTTACGAGGGCATGTTCGCAGGCGACGACCACCTCCAGCGTCTTCGCTGCCTCGAGCGGAGTACAGACGACGCCCTCCGGGTCTTTCCGTCGAGCAGCGTCGATGAACCGCACGAGCCCCGCGGCGAAGGGGTGCTCAGCCGTGGGGTCTGGAAGCAGAGGCTCGCCGGAGTTGCGACGGAGTGAGAATGTCGGGTCGAGCTCCAGCTCGTAGGTCGACACGGTGCCGAACGCAGTCAGCCGCTGGCGACTGGGATATCCCTCGGGAACCCAGATCACGTGCACGGCGCCGAGCGCCCCGGAGGCGAAGTGCAGAGTCAGCAACACGCTGGTCTCGGTGCTCGGGGCCCCATCCAGAATCCGATCGAGCTCTCGGGCCTGGAGATCGCTGCCGGCCGCCTGCACGGCGATGATCTCGCCGCCGACGCGACGTTGCAGATCTAGGTGATGGCTGCCGCGCTCGGCTATCAACCGGCCTGACATCGCGTCATCGAGGAACCAGCTGCGGGCCTGAGTGACGCCGATTCCTTCGCTGACCAGATGCCGCAGGCCTTCGCTCCGCAGCGCCTCGGAGAGCGGTTCGAGCGCGGGTATGGCTCGCCACTGGTATCCCACGGCGCAGACGGCGTTCGCTCGCTTTGCCGCCGCGACTATCGCCCACGCGTCGTCAACCGAACGCGAGATCGGCTTTTCCAGAAAGACGGACAGGCCGGCCTCGATCGCCTCGATCGAGGCCTCACGATGTGCTCCGGGGGGCGTCGCCACGACGACCGCATCCAGGGTCTCGTCTGCGATCATCTCGGTCGCGGTGGGGTAGGCGCCCGCTTGATGCGGGCGGGCGAGGTCGAGCGACCGCCTGGCGTCGGGATCCGCGACCGCGGCGATCGTAATCCCCTCCAGCCGTGCCAGGGTCTTGCAGTGCTCGGCCGCAGCCCAGCCTGCTCCGACGATCCCGATTCTCAAGGCGTCAGGCTCAACTCGCACTCCAACCACCGTCGACCATCAGGTTCGCGCCCGTGATGAACGTCGCCTCGTCGCTCGCGAGGAACAGTGCCGCCCGCGCCACGTCGTCCGGAGTACCGAGGCGGGGCAGTGGCGTCCGTGACCGCCAGTAGTCGATCCACTGCTGTTCGTCCTCACGACCACCCTTCCCCGTCTCGATCTTCCCGGGAGCTACGGCGTTGCAGATGATGCCGTCAGTCGCATAGTCGGCAGCGATCTGCCGTGTGATGTACACCACGGCGCTCTTCGACGTCCCGTAGGCGATGTCTTTCGGTGCGGCGACCATTCCGTGCTGGGACGAGATGTTGACGATCCGACCGCGGACCCCGGCGCGCATCTCCTGCGACACCATCTGCTTGACAACGGCTTTGGTGAGGAGAAACACGCCGGTCAGATTGACAGCAAAGACCCGGTTCCACTCCTCCTCGGTCGTTTCCAGCAGTGGCTTGCCGACGTACGTGGCCGCGTTGTTGACCAGGATGTCGATGTGTCCGAACTGGCGCATCGTCGAGTCCACAAGCGTGACGATCTCGGCCGAGACGCCCAGATCGGTGCGCACGAAGATGGCGGTGCCTCCTGCGGCTGCGATCACGTCGCATGTCGGCTCACCGCCCCCGATCACCTCCTCGGTGAGGTCAGCCACCACGACGGCTGCCCCTTCTGCGGCGAAGAGTCGACAGATCGCGCGGCCGATGCCTGAACTGCCGCCGGTAACGACCGCGATCCGCCCATCGAGGCGGCGCCCCGTTTGCGATTCGGTCAAGCCTCTAGCCCTGCGGGGGATGGTGATCGAGCCAGTGCTGCGCGATGTCCAGGCGTCGCATGAAGCAGGCGCCTTCCTTCTCCAGGACGTACTCGATGAATTG
>JANOUB010000063.1:0-2187 GCA_031416615.1 Thermoleophilia bacterium | reverse complement strand
GAGGAGGTCTCGCATGCCGAGCACAGTGCCGCGCCTGAGCCCGAGGCTCATCACAACCCAGGAGGCCGCGTCGCTTCTCCGCGTGACGCCGCGAACGATCGTCAACTGGATCGAGCGGGGCTCGATCCCCTACCTCGAGCTGCCGTCCGGCGGGACGCGCAAGGAGTACCGTATTCCCGAGGTCGCGCTTCTCCGGTCGCTCTCCGGCAACTTCGATCTGGAAGCGGAGCTCGAACGCCTCGAGAGCGCAACTTCCGAGATGACCGAAGAGGAGTTGGTCGACGCGTTCGACGCCGAATGAGGGTCGGGCGCCGAACCCGGCGGTCGCGTTGTCTATCTAGTATCGAGATGAGTGCGGCTCATCGCGTCGGATACATCGCTCCTCCTCCCTGGCCTCTTGAGCGCCACGGGCCAGCGCCGGCGGCTTCTGGTAGTCCTTGCGTACGGCGCGGCGTCGTACTACGCCCGCTTCGGCAAAGACGAGGCTGCCGCGCTCGAGCAACGCGCCGCACGTAGCGGCACAGAGCCCCGCGGTCTTCCGATCTCGGATCTGATCGCTCGTGCCGCAGAGCAGACGGCCCAGTTCGAGGAGCTCCTGCCCGCCATGACGCCGAACGACCTCCTGCTTGTCGGCGGGGCGTATCTCTTCGACGAGGTCGAGAGAAAGCTGCGCCAACGCGGTGACCGGATCGCCAGGGGAGTTGTGGACAGTGGCGCGGTGGTCCGCTTACTCCAGGCCATCTGCGGATCCGTTGTCCCGCCGTTCCCGCTCACCGAGACGCCATTGCATACGGATGGCAGGGATCGGAACGACGACCCGTTGATCGAGATTGGCCTACGCGCCGGCGCGATCGCGATGGTGTCCGACGACCGACGGCACGTCTCGCTCTCCGCCGACGCCCCAACCGTGTATCGCAGCACCGTGAGCGGCGCCGAGCTGCTCGCGTATCAGTTCGCTCCGTTCGTCGAGGAGGTCGTCAACACGCTCCACTTCAACCTCAGCGACGTCGACCCTGACCTCCTCCGGTTCGCGTATCGGTGAAGCGATCTGCGAGGAGCTCGGCCAGGTCTTCTTCGTCCCACCCGCGGCCAGCGCCGACGAGTTCCGTCGCCCGTCGCCACTGGCGTGGACGCGTCGGTGGACGGTCGTGACCGAGCAGCCGAGGTGATTGGCGATCTCGCGCAAGCTGTAGCCGTGCTCGATGTGCGCGATCACGGGGAGGTGGAACGAAGAAGAACTGACCCCGGAACTTCCCACCGGACAGCGTGCCGTCGCGGAGACCAACGCCGTGCTCGAAGGCGGTCAGATGGAACGAAGAAGAACTGACCCCGGATCTCCCCTGCAACGTGGGAGGACGACACCGAGCGGTGGGATCGATGCTCCCTGCCGCCTCCTGCCTTGCACCCGGCTCAGTCGACGCCGCCGATGTCGCGGCTGTAGGCCTCCCAGACAAGGTCCGCCCCGAGTTGACGATGCTTGACGAGACGCCCGAGAACGTGCTGAATCTCGTCTCTCGCCTCGCCGACGGATAGGGCATCGCTGCTCTGCGCCGTCGTCAGGCGGGCCTTGAGGCCCGAGGTCGCCTCCTGCATCTCGGGATGCTCGTCGCGAAGCAGCTGCACCTTGCCGCTGAGGCGGGGGGCGGCGTCGACGATCTCCGCGTAGAGGCCGTCGTGGCGCTCGGTGATCTCGATGTGGTCGACGATCTCGCCCTCGAGCTGTTCGAGCGCCTCGATCACGCCCTCGACCCACTGCTCCTCGCGCCCGACGGCAGGTCGAGCGGCAGCCTGCTCCAACCCCAGGATCGCCTGGTAGAGATCGGCGCGGCGCCGACCGGCCTCCTCCAGCGTCGGTGTGACTTCCAGTTCGGTGGCGTTGGTCGAGCCGATCATCGCTCTCCTTCCGCGTGCACCCGGGGACGCAGCAGCGCGAGCCCGGGTGCACCGTCGTTCGTTCGGATCGTCGTCGTTCGGTGCTCAGTCACCGCTCTCGTACTTGAACGAGAGCCCGAGCCGCACGCGGTAGCTCGTGATCGCGCCGTTCTCGATCGTCACGTCCTGCCGCATCACCTCGGCTACGCGCAGATCTCTCACCGATCCGGCCGCCGTGGCGACCGCGTTGGCTGCGGCGGCCTCCCAGGACTCGCTGCTCGTGCCGATCACCTCGGTGACCCGATACACGCTGTC
>JANOUB010000062.1:0-2008 GCA_031416615.1 Thermoleophilia bacterium | reverse complement strand
CAGCTCGCCGACGACGGCAGCTTCGCCGAGGACGAGACCGCGTTGCGATCGAGCGATCCTCTCGAGTTTTTCGACCTCAAGCCGTACACCGAACGGCTCGCCGAGGCCGAGGTCTCGACGGGTCTCGGCGACGCGATGATCACTGGCACAGCACGGATCGAGGGCAATCCGTGCCGGCTGGCGGTGATGGACTTCTCGTTCATGGGCGGCTCGATGGGGAGCGTCGTCGGCGAGAAGTTCGCCCGAGCCTGCGATCACGCCGCCGCCGACAGCCTGCCGTTGATCTCGGTCTCGTCGTCCGGTGGTGCCCGCATGCAGGAGGGGATCCTGGCGCTGATGCAGCTGCCGAAGACGGTGTGCGCGCTCGAGGAGTTTCACGACGCCGGCGGTGTCATGATCTCTGTCCTCGCGCACCCCACCACGGGAGGGCTCCTCGCGAGTTTCGCCTCGCTCGGCGACGTGCTGCTGGCGGAGCCGGGCGCTCTGATGTCGTTTGCCGGCCCGAGGGTCGTGGCGCAGACGACCCGTGAGAAGCTTCCGGACGACTTCGGTCTGGCCGAGTCGAACCTGCGCTTCGGCCACATCGACCGGATCGTGCCGCGGCCAGAGTTGCGGCCGGTTCTCGCCCAGCTGATCCGTCTCTTCGAGGGGAAGCCGTGACGAGCGACGCCGAACTCGGCCTGCGCGACCGCCTCGCCAAGCTGAGCGGGGTCAAGCTGCTGCGCGGAACGCAGCTCTCGGCCGAGCTCGAGCGCCTTCAGCGTCAGCTCGAGCGGCTGAAGGACGACACCTCGGACGAGGGGATCTGGCAGCGCGTCGAACTCGCCCGCCATCAGGACCGACCGTACACGCTCGACTACATCGAGCGGATACTCGAAGACTTCTTCGAGCTCCGGGGCGACCGCGGCCGGATGGACGACCACGCGATCGTGACCGGGATCGGCAAGCTCGACGGACGCACGATCGCGCTGATCGGCCATCAGAAGGGCCGCGATCTGAAGGAGCGGACGAGGCGCAACTTCGGGATGGCCTACCCGGAGGGATATCGCAAGGCGATACGCGTGATGGAACTCGCCGACCGCCACGGGTTCCCCCTTGTCACGCTCGTCGACACGCCGGGCGCTTTCCCGGGCGTCGCGGCCGAACAGCACGGGCAGGGTGGCGCGATTGCCCGCTCCCAGGCCGCGATGGTCCGGCTCGGCGTCCCGACCGTGTCAGTCGTGATCGGGGAGGGCGGTTCCGGCGGCGCCGTCGCGATCGCGGTGGCTGATCGAGTGTTGATGCAGGAGAACGCCATCTACTCCGTCATCTCTCCGGAAGGCTGTGCCGCGATCCTCTGGCGCGACGCGTCTCAGGCGAAGAAGGCGGCGTCGGCCTTCCGCCTCGATGCCGCCCACTGCCTCGATCTCGGCGTCATCGAGGGGATCGTCCCCGAGCCGGAGGGCGGCGCCCAGGCCGACGTCGAGGCCGCAGCCGTGCTCCTGCGCGAGTCGGTCATCTCGCACCTGCGCGAGCTCGACGGTATCGCGCCGGATGCGCTCCGCAAAGCCAGACGTGCGAAGTTCCGCGCCATGGGCGTCTTCGCGTAGGCTCCTTCCCCGGAGGAACCCCACGGCGAGTGCGGAACGGCTCTGGGAGAAAGGAGCTTGATTTTCAGCCTGCGCCTGTGCGTAGCCTGGCCGCGCATCTCTCCACACTTTCCACAGGCTTATCCCCGGTTGTGAAACCGGAGGTTTGCAGGGGAGACGTCTCGACTGTGACCAACGTGTTAAGCCGCGGGCGGGGTAGTGGGTCAGTCTGAAATCAGGTTGCCCTACGGCTCGTCGCGCTCGCAATCGATGCAAACGAGGGCCGGTGGAGGCTGACCGGGCATCTGTGTCTTGTTCCGGCACGACTTCACCTGCCCGCAGATTGAGCACGTAGCCATCTGTACGCCCATCGTTGCCTCCTCGACGACTCGGTGGGCCAACTTGTTGATGTCGGGTTCTTCGGTCAAGTCGTTGGCCAT
>JANOUB010000061.1:0-3615 GCA_031416615.1 Thermoleophilia bacterium | reverse complement strand
GCGGATGTGTGTGGGCGCGTTCTCCTCGCCTTCCTCGATGTGCTGCCAGGCCCAGTCGGCCGGCACGATGCGCTCGAGCGCTGTTTCGAAGTCACGCGCGACGGCAGGGTCGGCATGCTCGTTGATCGTGACCCCCGCCGTCGTGTGCGGGACGTACACGAGCACGGCCGCGCCACGCTGCCCGTCAACGGCGTCCGTGACGAGCCGTGTGATGTTGAGGAGCTGACTCTGCCGCTCGGTCTGAAGTCGCAGCTCGACCACGGCCGCGCTAGTGCCTCGCGTCGGAACGTAATGCCGGGTTGCCCCACCGGTTGGTGAACGTTCCGGCCGCTCCCGGGACAGGCTGCGCCAGTCCCCTCCGGGGGTGGGCGGCCGAAGGTTCGGTGCGGCGCATCAGAGCGCGCCGCCGGCAGCGGGTGGGGCGCCGACCTCGAGCGGACTGGCACCGCCGGACTCGCGGGCGAGATAGTCCTCGACGAGCATGACGTTGTCTCTCAGCCGCTCCACCACCTGCAGAAGCGCCGACATCGACGACACCTCTTCGCGTTGCTCCTGCAGGAACCAGTGCATGAACTGCTCGGCGACGAGATCTCCGGCCTCCCTCGCGGTCACGGCGAGCTGCGAGATCTGCTCGGTGACGCGCCTCTCCTGGTCGAGCGCAAGCACGACGGGAGCGATGTCGTCCGTGAATGTGGTCTGTGGGGCGACGACGGCGGGAATCGACACGTCGTCTCCCGAGTCGAGGAGGTACTGCACCATCATCATCGCGTGGTTTCGCTCCTCGACCGACTGCTGGTAGAAGTGCGCCGCGAGCTGCGGCAGAGTCTGGGCGTCGTAGTGAACGGCGATCGCGATGTACTGCTGCGAGGCCGCGAACTCGTACGCGATCTGCTCGTTGAGTTTCTCCTGAAAGGTGGTCATGAGGGCCAATCTATCGGCCGCCGCGACGCCAGGCTTCAGCTCCGACGCCAGGCTTCAGCCTGGCGTCGCACGGGCAGGGGTGAACGCACTCGGCGCACGGGCGTCCTCGGCTTGGCGCCGAGGGCCTCGCGTCACGCGCGTCACGCGCGTCCCGGGCTTGGCGCCCGGGCTAGCATCCCCCCATGGCAGGTATCCCCGACAGCCTCAAGGGCCGCAGCTACACGCGTGTGTCGGACTGGTCGCGCGACGAGCTCGAGCTTGCGATCGACCTGGCGGACGAGTTGAAGCAGGAGCGCCTGCGCCGCAAAGAGCTACGGGTGCTGCCGGGCAGGACGATCGGGATGATCTTCCACAAACCGTCCACGCGCACCCGGGTCGGGTTCGAGGTCGGGATCGCGGAGCTCGGCGGTATGGCGCTGTACCTCCCGGCCGCCGACCTTCAGCTCGCACGTGGCGAGAGCTATCGCGACACCGCGCTCGTGCTCTCGCGATTCGTCAGCGCCCTCTTGATCCGCACCTTCGACCAGGCCGAGGTCGACACCTTCGCCGAGTACGCGTCGATCCCGGTCATCAACGGGCTCACGGACCTCGCCCACCCGCTTCAGGCACTCGCCGATGCGATGACGATTCGTGAGCGGCTCGGCGGTCTCGAAGGCGTCCGGATCACGTACCTCGGCGACGGCAACAACGTGTGCCATTCGCTGATGCGGCTCGCGGCGCGATTCGGCATGCACTTCACCGCCGCCTGCCCGGCCGGGTACGAGCCGTCGGCGGCGATCGTTGCGGCGGCGATGACAGACGCGGCCGTGAGCGGCGGCTCCGTGCGACTGACGACCGATCCGCTCGAAGGATCCGACGCTGCCGACGTGCTGTACACGGACGTGTGGACGAGCATGGGCCAGGAGGAGCAGCGCACCCAGCGGCTCCTCGATCTCGAGCGCTTCACCCTCGATAGTGAGCTGCTGTCGGTCGCGAGCCGCGAGGCGGTGGCGATGCACTGCCTGCCGGCGCATGTAGGGGAGGAGATCAGCGAGGAGGTGCTGTACGGGCCACGTTCACTCGTCTGGGATCAGGCCGAGAACCGCCTGCACACCCAGAAGGCAATCATGGCGCTCGTGATCCGATGACCGCGATCCGGTAGTCGCGGCCCGGTGACCGTGATCCTGTGAGCTTCGACGACCACGTCAAGGCAGCGCTCGACTCGCTGCCGCCCCACCTTGCTGCGGCACTCGACAACGTCGCAATCGTGATCGAGGACGAGCACCCGGACGACCCCGACCTGTTCGGCCTCTACGAGGGCACCCCGCTGCCGGAGCGCGGCGACATGGCAGGGTCGCTGCCCGACCGGATCACCATCTTCCGCCTGCCGCTGACGGAGGAGTTCACAGACCCCGAGGAGCTCGAGCGCGAAATTCGGATCACCGTGCTGCACGAGCTGGGTCACTATTTCGGCCTCGACGAAGACCGCCTCGCCGAGCTCGGCTACGAGTGACGGTCATGCTCACGATCGTCCTCTGGATCGCCTTCGCAGCAGGCGCGTTCACGATAGTTGCGTTTCTGTTGCGTGGCCCCGACTGACGGGAATGTCCAGGTTGGATCCAGCGTTGAGACGAGGTATGACGATCAACATCATCACGACCATCCACGCAGAGATCGACGAGGTCAGCGAGCGTCGGGCAGAACTCTGGCACCGGCTCTCGGACGGCCGTAACCCCGAAGTGGTCGAGCAGATCAAGGCGCTCAACGAGAAGCTCGGCTCCCTCTGGAACGAGCATCGCGCGATCCGAGCCCGTATCCGCTTCGGTGAGCCGGAGCAGATCGTGAAGCGAGCCCGGGCAGAAGAGCGCCTGGAGCGCGCAGCCTGACGCAACTTTCGGCGGGGGTGCAGAAGGGTTGCACGTGCCCCCGCCGTACAATCGGACGATGGCGTTCAAACGACGCGAAGAGCCAACGACGGTCGAGGATGAGCGCGACGCGCTGCGGGCGCAGCATGCCGCGCTCGAGGATCTGAAGCGCGAACTGGCCGAGCGGGTGCGGGCAGTGCAGGAGCGCGAGCTCGAGCTGCACCACGCGCTCGCCGAGGCAGGCGGCTCCCGGCCGGGAGCGCCCACCCTGCCGGCGCCCGTCCGCGCCGACGCCGCCACGGGGGAAAACGTCCTGGAGGCAGAGCGCCGCAAACGCGACCTGCTCGATCGCGAGCAGGCGGTCGCCGCACGGGAGCGCGAGCTCGAGGTACGCGCCGAGCAGATCGCAGCCCTGCCACCGGCTGACCCCGACGCGACGCGGCTGGCGCAGATCGAAGCCCGGCTTGCCGAGCTGCGCAACGCGGAAAAGCTCTTCCTCCGCACCCGCGAAGAGCTCGCGCCCCGCAGCGAAGCGGTCGCCGCCCGGGAGCGCCTCGTCGCTCAGCGCGAGCGCGAGCTCGACGACCGCGAGGACGGCAAGGGCCAGTGGGCGGGCCCTGAGTTCTCGGCGATGGAAGCCCGCCTGCGCCGGCTCGAACAACACCAGCCAGGCGAACAGACGCTCGGCTTCTCGGGTGGGCTGCGGAAGCTCGAGCAGGGAACGCGCTCGCCACGAGGCGGCTGACGGAGCCGGACGCTATCCTGTAGGCGCTCGGGGCGTTAGCTCAGCTGGGAGAGCACCGCCTTTGCAAGGCGGGGGTCGCCGGTTCGATCCCGGCACGCTCCACTC
>JANOUB010000060.1:0-1811 GCA_031416615.1 Thermoleophilia bacterium | reverse complement strand
CTCGCCCTTGTACGTGCCGCCGAAGAGCGCCAGCGGTGTGCGCAGAAGGATCTTCAGGTCGACGCGGGGCGAACGGTACTCGACGTACCAGACGTCGAGCTCGATCCGCTCGTCCCACGGCAGCGTGGTACGGCCGTGGATCTGCGCCCACCCCGTCAGCCCCGGCCGCACGTCCAGCCGCTTGCGCTGGCGCTGCGTGTACTTCTCGACCTGGTAGCGCAACGTCGGCCGCGGGCCGATCAGGCTCATCTCGCCGCGCACGACGTTCCAGAACTGCGGCAGCTCGTCGACCGACGTCTTGCGCAGGAGCCGCCCCACCATCGTGATGCGGCTGTCGCCGGCCTCGACGGCGTAGCCGGCGCCCTTCCGCTCGGCGTCGACGACCATCGTGCGCAGCTTGAGGAGCTCGAAGTCGGCGCCGTCCTTGCCGACCCGGGTCTGGCGGAAGAGGATCGGGCCGCCGTCCTCGAGCTTGATCGCGATCGCCGACACCGCGAGCAGCGGGCTCGTGACGGCGAGGCCGAGCGCAGCCGTGACAATGTCGAGGGCGCGGTTCACGTCCCGAGCCGCCGCACCGGCTGCCCCGTCACCTCGGCGATCAGCTCGAAATGACGATCGCAATGCCAGAGCTCGGCGCCGACCGCCTCGGCTGCGGCTGCGGTGAGCAGGTCCACGGCGGACGGGCCCCGATGATAGCCGCGCCAGCTGAGCACCTCCTGAACCGTTCGCGCTCGGTCGGCGAGCGAAACGGTGTCGGGCACGCGCGGCAAGGCGTCGTAGCGCCGTGCCTCCCGTTCGAGGTCGCGCCGATCCCGTGCCCCTCGCAGCAGCTCGAGCACGATGGGACCGGTGGTGACGACGCGGTCGCTGCGGATCGCTGCGTCGAGCAGCGGCTGGACGCTCCCGAGGTGCGACCGTGCCCAGATGCTCGTATCGGGTAGAACAAATGTCACTCGGAGCGACGACGATCGTGCTCGAAAGCCTCACCGAGCCCGTCCAGCACCCCCACCGGAACCTTCGGGGTCTTGGATCGGTCGACATCCTCGATCGACGGCAACATCAGGGTGCCGGCGCTGAGAGCGTCGGCGAGTTCGTGCCTCAGGCGAGCGCGGATCACCTCACGCAGAGCGGAGTCGACCGTGTCCCTGAGCGTCGTCGTGCCGAGGATCTCCGCAGCCTCGGACGCGAGCTTCTTGTCGATCTCGATCGACGTCTTCATGATCCTCAGGATATCGAACGTCAGGCCGAATAGATATACGCCATCGGGGACAGGTCCTTGGCCTGGATCCAGGCTTAGAAGCGAGGCGACCACGGTACGAGCCGTTGGCCGGAGAGCGCACGTCACCGCGTCCCCTCGGCCGCCTCCCACGTCGCCGGCACGCCGTGCCGCAGGTAGTTCCATAGTGCGACAACGGTGGCCCAGGTGACGAGCGCGTAGTACCGAGCGATCGGAACGCCAGCCGCGGCGGCGGCGATCAGCGCCACCTGGCCGGCGAGCACGATCCCGTACGCCCAGCCGTCGCCGGCGAGCGCGACGCTCGAGGCGAGCAACGTGAGATGGAGGATGCCGCTGCCGTAGCGGAGCAGCCGGTGCGAGACAACGGCCGCGAGGTAGCCGGGTGGCAGCCGGCGGAACATCGAGCCGCGCAGGGTGATCTCCCAGCAGTGCTCGAACATCCGCACCTTCCGCCGATACTCGGTCTCGTTCGTCGGTGTCGGCTTCTCGAACGCATGGGCCTCAGGCTCGTAGACGGCGCGGCGGCCCGCCTGCACCATCCGGTACGGAAACGAGAGATCGTGGCCCCAGCGCG
>JANOUB010000059.1:0-1746 GCA_031416615.1 Thermoleophilia bacterium | reverse complement strand
CGATCTCGACACCTTCACGCTCGTGCCGTGGCAGCCGAACCTGGCGCGGTTCGCGTGCGATGTGACGGTGGAGGGAGAGGCGTGGCCGTACTGCCCACGGACGATCCTGCGCAACGTGCTCGCCCAGGCAGAAGCCCAGGGATACGAGTTCAAGATCGGGATCGAGCTCGAGTACTTCCTCGTGCAACTCAACGCCGACGGCACGATCGAGATCGCGGACAAGCTCGACACGCTCGAGAAGCCGTGTTACGACATGGCGGGCCTGACGCGGCAGTACGACTTCCTGACAACAGTCTCGCGCTACTGCAACGAGCTCGGCTGGGGTAACTACGCGAACGATCACGAGGACGCGAACGGCCAGTTCGAGCAGAACTTCGAATACGACAACGCCCTCGTCACATGCGACCGCGCCATCTTCTTCCGCTACATGGTGCATACGCTCGCCGAGCAGCACGGCACGATTGCGACGTTCATGCCGAAGCCGTTCACGACGCTCACCGGCAACGGCGCCCACTTCCACATGTCGCTCTGGAAGGACGGGACGAACGTGTTCCTCGACGAGGCCGACCCGCGCGGGCTCGGCCTCTCGGAGCTGGCCTACAACTTCGTCGGCGGGCTAAAGACGCACGCCCGTGCCTACAGCGCGCTGACGGCGCCGACCGTCAACTCGTACAAGAGGCTGAAGCTCGGTTCCACCTCGAGCGGTGCCACGTGGTCGCCGGGCTGGATTTCGTACGGCTACAACAACCGCACCCAGATGCTGAGGATCCCGGCGCCGGGTCGGATCGAGGATCGCACGGTCGACGGCTCCTCTAACCCCTATCTGGCAGCGGCGGCCGTGCTGGCCTCCGGTCTCGACGGGATCGCGAACAAGCTCGATGCCGGTGACCCGAACTCGGAGAACCTCTACAGCTTCCCCTACGAGGAGCTCATCGGCCGCGGCCTGCGGACGCTGCCCTCGACGCTGCACGAGGCAACCGTCGAACTCGAGCGCGACGACGTCCTCCGGGCCGCCTTCGGCCGGACGCGCGAGAACGAGGAGTACGTCGACTACTACGTGCGCGTGAAGCGGGAGGAGTGGTTCCGCTACCACGAGCAGGTGACCGCGTGGGAGGTACGCGAGTATCTGACGCGCTTCTAATTCCTTCCCCTGCCGACGGAGACGGCGAGCGCCGAACGGCTCGGAGCGGGAAGGAATTTCGTCTTTGGGCTTCGCCTTGGTCTTTTGTCGTGGGAGGGAGGTAGCGCATGTGTGGGATCGTCGGTCTGTTTGCGAAGTCGCCTGTGATCGAGGAGCACCTCGGTGTGCACCTCGTGGCGATGCTCGCGCAGATGAGTGACCGGGGGCCCGACAGCGCCGGTGTGGCCGTCTACCGCGACCCGGTCACCGCCGGGTTGACGAAGCTGACGCTCTACTCGCCGCATCCGGCTGAGGACTGGCGGGCTGTTGCGGCAGCGATCGGCGGTGAGGTGGACTCCGTCCGCGCCAGTCACGCCGTCATCGTCGTCCCCGGAGACGCCGCCGAGGCCGAGGCCCGCGTGCGTGCGGTGCGGAGCGATCTCCGCGTCATGAGCGCAGGCCAGGTAATCGAGATCTACAAGGATGTCGGCCTGCCCGAGGTGTTCGCCGAGGCGTTCCAGCTCACGAACCTGCACGGCACCCACGCTCTCGGCCACACGCGGATGGCGACGGAGAGCCGTGTCACGACCGAGGGGTCGCATCCGTTCTCGACGGGCCTCGACCTG
>JANOUB010000058.1:0-7604 GCA_031416615.1 Thermoleophilia bacterium | reverse complement strand
TTACGATTCTGGGAAAGTGCCTGTAATTTCTCGTAATAGAGAACCCCGAAACGGTCGAAGGCGCAGCCCAATAGTCAAGCTTCTTCCCCCACCGAGCCGTTCCGCCTTCGCCGTAGCGTCGATCCGGGGGAAGGAGCTATGAGCGTACCGCCCATCCTCTGGCGCCCGGACGCAGAGCGCATCGAGCGTGCGACGATCACCGGGTACGCCCGCTGGCTCGAGCAGACGCGCGGGCTCGACCTACCGGACTACGCGAGCCTGTGGGAGTGGTCGACGACCGACCTCGAGGGCTTCTGGGCCTCGATCTGGGAACGCTTCGACGTCCGCGCCTCGACGCCGTACGAGCGGGTCCTCGGCTCGCGGGCGATGCCAGGCGCGGAGTGGTTCCCCGGCGCGCGGCTCAACTACGCCGAGCACGCCCTGCGGGCGAGCGACGTGGACGCGGTCGCGATCAGGCACGCCTCCGAGCTGCGACCACTTGCGGAGATCACTCGAGGCGAGTTCCGGGACGAGGTGGCGCGGCTCGCGGGCGGCCTGCGGGCTCTCGGTGTCGGCCCGGGAGACCGCGTTGCCGCGTATCTCCCGAACATTCGCGAGGCCGTCGAGGCCTTCCTCGCCTGCGCCTCGATCGGTGCGATCTGGTCGAGCTGTTCCCCCGACTTCGGCGCCCGCAGCGTGATCGACCGCTTCGCGCAGATCGAGCCGCGCGTCCTCCTTGCGGTCGACGGCTATCGCTACGGCGGCAAGGACTTCGACCGCACCGGCGTCCTCGAGGAGCTCCAGGCAGCGCTTCCGACCCTCGAGCACACGGTGGTGCTCGGCTATCTCGACTCCGATCCTGTTCTCACCGGCCTCCGCGACGCGGTCACATGGGGCGACCTGCGGGCGAAGGGCGAAGGAGTGGCGCTCGCGTTCGAGCAGGTGCCCTTCGATCATCCCCTCTGGGTGCTCTACAGCTCGGGCACCACCGGCCTGCCGAAGGCGATCGTCCACGGTCACGGCGGAATCCTCCTCGAGACACTGAAGAAGATGCACCTCCACGTCGATCTACAGGCGGACGATCGGCTCTTCTGGTTCACGACGACCGGCTGGATGATGTGGAACTTCCTCGTCGGTGGGCTTACCACCGACGCCTCGATCGTTCTCTACGACGGCAACCCGGGCACCCCGGATCTCGGTGTGCTCTGGGATCTTGCCGAGGCCGCCGGGATCACGTGCTTGGGGACAAGCGCCTCGTTCATCGGCGCCTGCCAGAAGGCCGGGCTCCGGCCGGCCGAGGGCAGGGATCTCTCGGCGCTGCGGTCGGTGGGGTCGACGGGCTCGCCGCTCTCTCCCGAGGGGTTCTCCTGGGTGTACGACGCGCTCGGCGACGATGTCTGGCTGTTCTCGACTTCCGGCGGCACTGATGTCGGCACCGCGTTCGTCGGCGGCGTTCCGACGCTGCCGGTCTACCAGGGCGAGCTGCAGGGGCGGGCGCTCGGCGCGCGAGTGGAGTCTTGGAGCCCGGAGGGCCTGCCACTCGTCGGCGAGGTTGGGGAACTCGTGCTCACCGAACCGATGCCTTCGATGCCGCTCTTCTTCTGGGGCGACGCCGATGGCAGCCGCTACCGGGAGAGCTACTTCGAGATGTTCCCCGGGATCTGGCGCCACGGAGACTGGATCGAGATCACCGACCGCGGCACGGCGATCATCTCCGGTCGCTCCGATGCCACGATCAATCGCGGCGGGATTCGGATGGGCACGAGCGAGATCTACCGGGCGGTGCTCACCCTCGATGAGGTCGTGGATGCGCTCGTGCTCGATCTGCCGCTACCCGGCACAGACGGCTTCATGCCGCTCTTCGTCGTGCTCCGCGACGGGGCGGAGCTCGACGACGAGCTCGTCGCGAGAATCCGCCGCCGCATCCGCGAGGACTGCTCTCCCCGCCACGTTCCTGACGTGGTCGAGCAGATCGCCGAGGTGCCGCGAACGCTGTCTGGAAAGGCGCTCGAACTGCCGGTCAAGCGCATCCTGCTCGGGGCTGCAGCCGAGACCACGGTCAGCCGTGACGCGCTTGCGAGCCCGGCTGCTCTCGATGCCTTCGTGGAGATGGCTGGGAGGCCGCCGTACTCAGAGCACGTTTCAGAATGAAGCCTTGTGGCGAACCGTCATTCTGAAACGCGCTCTCGGCTAGAAGTTAGTGTCTGCTAACGTAGTGGTCACTAACAACGCAGTGAGGCGGGTGGACGATGAGAGTACGACTCCTCGCGGAGGAGAACAGGAAGTGGTGGACGCTCGTCGCGGTCTCGTTCGCCCTGTTCATGATCATGCTCGACAACACGGTTGTGAACGTGGCGCTGCCGGCGATCCAGCAAGACCTCGGCATCGACGTGGCGGAGCTCGAGTGGGTCGTGACGGGCTACGCGCTCAGCTTTGCGGTGCTGATGCTCTCGGGCGGGAAGCTCGCCGACATGTTCGGCAGGCGCCGTATCTTCCTGATCGGCCTCGGCGTCTTCACACTCTCGTCGCTCTTCTGCGGCCTCGCCGGCAGCGCCGAGCTCCTGATCGCGGCCCGCGTGCTACAGGGGGTCGGGTCGGCGTTCATGATGCCCGCCACGCTGTCGATCATCACGGCCACGTTCCCTCCCAGGGAGCGCGGCGCCGCGCTCGGGATCTGGGCCGGCGTCTCGGCGATGGCCCTGGCGATCGGCCCGCTCGTCGGCGGCCTGGTCACCGAGCACATCGGCTGGAACTGGATCTTCTACGTCAACGTGCCTGTCGGCCTTGTCGGCATCGTCGCGGCACGACTGATCATCCCCGAGTCGAAGGACACCTCGCATGAGCAGCGGCTCGACCTGCCCGGCCTCCTCACCTCCGGGATCGCGCTCTTCGCTCTCGTCTATGCGCTGATCGAGGCAGGCAGCCGCGGCTGGCTCTCGCCGCTGATCCTCGGCCTGTTCGCACTCGCCGTCCTCGCAGGAGCAGCCTTCGTGCTGCTCGAGAAGGCGCAGCGGCTGCCCCTGTTCGACATGACGCTGTTCCGCGACCCGACGTTCGTCGGCGCCAACACGGTCGCCCTGCTCGTCTCGCTCGCGATGTTCGGGGTGTTCTTCTTCATCTCGCTGTTCATGCAGAACGTGCTCGGCTACAGCGCCGTACGTGCCGGCGTCGCGTTCTTGCCGATGACGGTGCTGATCATCCTCGTCGCGCCGATCGCCGGCAAGTTGTCCGATCGACTCGGCTCCCGTGGGCTGATGACGGGAGGCATGACACTCGTCGGTTGCTCGCTGCTCATCTTCGCGCAACTCCAACCCGATTCGTCGTATCTGGCTCTGTTGCCGGGAATGGTGCTCGGAGGCCTCGGCATGGCGATCACGATGACGCCGATGACCGCCGCGGCGCTCAGTTCCGTGCCGGTGGACAAGGCGGGTGTCGGCTCCGGGATGCTCAACACCTTCCGTCAGGTCGGCGGCGCGCTCGGGATCGCCGTCATGGGAGCGATCCTCGCAAGCGGCTCGAACTCGGCCCTTGCCGGCGGCGCAACGAAGGCCGAAGCTTTCGTGAGCGGCTTGCATCATGCCCTCTATTTCGCCGCCGCAATCTCGTTTACCGCCGCGCTGACCGCGCTCGCCGCGGTCAGGAGCCATGCCCATTCGCGTCCGGGTGTCGGGCGCACCGCGCCAGAAACCCCATGACTCAGGCCTCGCATGCCCGGCTGCCTGCCGCGAAGCGGCGAGCGGCGATCGTCACCGCTGCGCTGCAGGTGTTCGGCTCGGGTAGCTACGCCGGCTCGACGACGGCGGAGATCGCTCGCGCAGCCGGGGTCTCCGAGCCGATCATCTACCGGCACTTCTCGTCGAAGCGGGAGTTGTGGTTCGCGTGCCTCGACGAGGCCTGGCGTGAGCTGCGGACGGCGATCGAGCTACGAGCCGCGTCCGTTGCGCGTACAGGAGCGCTCGCAACCGTCCACACAGAGAAGAGTTCTCCGTGGGCGAATCCGCTGCTCCCGACCCTCTGGCTGCAGGGTGTCACCGAGGCTAGCGAGGACGAGGAAATCCAGCGCCACGTTCGTGCGCACGTGCACGAGGTTCACGACTTCGTGGCCGAGATGATGCGGGGTTATCAGACGGGGGGCACGATGGCGGCGGATCGCGATCCCGATGCAGAGGCGTGGATCTTTCTCGCCGGCGGGCTGCTGCGATCGTTCGCGGATCGGCTCGGAGGCGTTCTCGGCGCGGCCGAGTTCGCCGCCATCGGCCGCGAGCGACATCGCTGGCTAGCTGCTACTTCCCCCGAAAAAACGCGGCCGTTAGGCCGTGACGGTGGCGCGGGGAAAGTAGCTTGAATTGGAGGCTTCGCCTTGTGTCTTTCGGATCTTGGAACTGGGGTGTGCCGCTCGCTCGAGCAGCTCGAGCGTCGGAGCGCCGCTCACGCCGCAGATTGCGCGCTCAGTAGTCGCTGGACGCTCCAGAGGTCGGGGGCATACCGAACTGCGCTTGGATGGTTGCGATATTCATCGAGAGATCCAAAGGCGCAGCCCAAGAATCAAGCTCCTTCCCCCGCCGAGCCGTTCCGCCCTCGCCACGAGCGTTACTCCGGGGGAAGGAGCTAGAAGGGGATCCGCAGCAGCCAGTACACCGCCATCCCGACCGCGATCGCGACCCACAGCTGGCGCGTTCGCCACGCGGCGACGGCCGCAACGCAGGCCGCCGCGAGACGGATGCCCCATTCGCTCTGGTTCCCCTCGAGTGACGGGGCGACGAGCGACGCAAAGACGGCGATCGGGACAAAATGGAGAAAGCGCACCCAGAAGTCGGGCAGATCGGCTCTTCGCGCGAGGCCGGCGTAGCGTGAGCCGAACGTCACAGCGACCATGCCCGCGACCGTGAGCCAGAAGCTCATGCGACTTCCCGGGCGGCATCGTCGGGCTGGATGCTGCGATCGGCCGGTGTGCCGCGCGTCAGAAAGGCACCGAGAAGGCTGCCGCAGATCCCTGTGATCAGAATCGGCAGGCCACCGGGCAGTGCCTGGGCGAGCCCGAATGCGAGCGCTCCCGCGGCGACGGCGACGAGCAGTTCGACGCGGGTACGAACGAGCGGCACGAGCAGAGCGAGGAACGCGAGGGGAAAGATCAGGTCGACCCCCAACCGCGCGGGGTCGGGGATCGCCGCACCGAGCAGAAACCCGCCGAGCGTGGCGATGTTCCACATCATGAAGAGGCTCAGCTCCGCGCCGAGGAGGAACGGGAACGAGCGCTCCTTCGCCGCTGCGACAACGCCGAACGCCTCGTCGGTGAGGAAGAACGCCGCCACCGGGCGCTCCCTCCTCGTCAGCCGGAGCCCCCGGCCGAGCGACAGCCCGTAGAGGACGTGACGCACGTTCAGGAGGAGTGTCGTCAACACGATCTCGACTCCAGCGGCACCGGCGGCGAAGAGCCCGACGGCGCTGAGTTGGGCGCTGCCCGCGAAGACGAGGGCCGAGAGCGCCTGCGTCTCGAGGAGAGAGAGCCCGGCGCTCCGGGCCGTGACGGCGTACGCGAGACCGAAGGGAATGACCCCGAGCCACAGTGGCGCGAGCACCCAGAAGCCGCGGGCGAACGCAGCCTGGGTGTCCGCCTTGGCCATGGCCCGATCCTAAGCCTGGTTCCACCGTTTCGCGCGGGCGTTGCATCTCGCGCGGGCGTTGCAACGGTGCGGAGCACGATGCGCCCCGGGGCGGAGAAAGAGAAACGCCCCCGGCTGCGGCTCCCGGGGGCGTTTCGGATCGGGGTCCTTCACGGGGGTGACAGCTGAAGCTCGTGACTCTGCGGCCCAGGCACGAGACTCCTTCTTGCTGCCACCGTTCCGTTCGGTGTGCCCCGCGCTCCACAACCTGGCGTTGGCTGCGGTGCTTGGTAGTCAGGACTTTAGGGGCCATGGCCTTGAAAGTCAAGTAGCTCGGTCAAGTGATTTGCGCTAAGCTTTACTTCACCCGCATATCCCGCTTCCGGGAGCCCGATCTCACCCTTCGGGGGGAGGCACTGGAGAGGTGAAGCGCCTTGACTGACAAGCAGATGGACGCCGCCAGCCACCGTTCTGTGCCTGCCGAGCCCGTGCCTGCCGAGGAGCTCGCCGGCTGCGCGCCCGTGGCAACAACACCGGCTGCGCCGGCCTCCCGCCTCGGGGAGCGCCTGCGCTCGCTCCGCCTCGCGGCGGGCCTGACGCAGACCCAGGTGGCGGGCGAGCGATTCTCGAAGGAGTACATCAGCCAGATCGAGCGGGGCAAGACCCGTCCCACCGGCGAGTCGATTGCCTGGCTTGCGGGACAACTCGGTGTTGATGCCGCGTTCCTGCGCAGCGGGGTCTCGACCGACCTCCGCGGCCGGATCGAAGCGCTGCTCGCGCGGGCGGAAGCCCTGACCGAGTCGCACCGGTACGCCGAAGCGGCCGAGCTCTTCGCGTCGGCCCGGCGCGACATCGGAGCGACCGGCTCCGCCGAGCTCGAGGTGCGCGCGCTCTCCGGCGAGGCCTGGGCGCTCGTGCAGGACGGCGATGCACGCGAGTCCGTCGATTTGCTTCAGGTGGCCCGTGAGCTGGCCGAAGGGCCGCAGTTCTCCGATGTCGATCGGGCAGACGTCCTGTTCCGGCTCGGCGTCTGCCGCTACAAGCTCTCGAGCATTGCGATCGCGGTGGCGCTCTTCGACGAAGCATTCACTCTTGCTGACGCTTCCGGCCTGCCGTGCGACCTTCTCCGGGCCGACATCCTCGGCTGGCGATCGCGCTGCCGTCGGCGCCAGCGCGACTTCGAGGCGGCGCGCGAGGACGTCGAGGCTGCCCTCGAGCTCGCACAGGCGGTTGACGACCGTCGCGTGGTTGCGAACACGTACTTCCAGGCCTCGCTCGTCGCCGAGCGGATGGGCCACTGGGTCGTCTCGCGCAACTACGCGCACCAGGCGAAGGCGCTCTATCAGGAGTTGAACGACGAGCGCAACGTCGGCCGGCTGATGCTCAACCTGGGGGGGCTCCACCTGCTGCTCGGGAAGCCGCAACAGGCGATCGATCACCTGAGGGCATCGTTTGCGCTGGCGGTCGAGGCCGACTCGCAGCCTGACGCTGCGCAGGCGCTCGGGAGCCTGGCGACGGTGCACCTGCATCTCGCCGATTACGACGCTGCCGACGAGAACGCGCGCAAGGCGCTCCAGTTGCTCGACGGGCGCGAAGACTTCCCGGACGAGGTCGGTCAGTCGCACATCGTTCTCGGCCGGGCGCTGCTCGAGCGGGGGCGCCTCGACGAGGCCGAAGAAAGTTTCGAAGCTGCGGACGCCGTGTTCGAGCAGATGGCATCCGTGGGGCACAGGGCGGGGGCGTGGGTCGCGCTGGGTGACCTTGCGAGTCGTCGGGGAGACGACCGTGAGGCAGCGCGTTTGTATCGGAACGCCGCCGAGGCGCTCCAGGACATCCGCTTCTGAGGAAGGAGGCAAGGCATGCGTTCAGCCCGACTGCTCCTGCTGCTGGCGAATCTCGCACTGTTCGCCGCGTGGCTCGGCAAGTTCAAGGGGCACACCTGGTCCGACGGTCACTAGCGGCTTGATGTGCAATCACATCAAGCCTCTCGGACGACCGGATCGCTGCGGGACTGTGGCTAGA
>JANOUB010000057.1:0-12803 GCA_031416615.1 Thermoleophilia bacterium | reverse complement strand
GTCGCCGAGCAGGCCGATGCGTTCGACGACGTCGATCCCGCTCGTTACGTTGCCGACGATGGCGTACTCGGCGGGCAGTCCGATGTCTGCGCCGGTGACGACGAAGAACTGGCTGCCGGAGGTTCCTGCGGGCTCGGCACTCGTCTTGGCCATCGCGACCACACCCTTCGTGTACCTCGCGTCCGCGGGAGGAGCGTCGACCGTCTGGTAGCCGGCCCCACCGCTCCCCGACTGGGTCGGGTCGCCGCCCTGGATCACGAACCCCGGGACGATCCGGTGAAAGATCATGTCGTCGTAGAATCCCGACGTCGCGAGCGAGACGAGCGAGGCCGTTGTGGCCGGCGCCTTCGCGAGGTCGAGGGTGACCGTGAACGAGCCGCAGTTCGTCTTGACCAAGAGGTTGTAGGTCTTCTCCAGGTCGAGCCGTTCCTGCGGAGCCTTGGCGCTACCGTCCTCGCGCGGGGCAGGAGCAGCGACGTCGGTGCAGCCATTGGTTGCCTCGTCGGCCGTCGTCTCGGTGCTGGCGGGCTCGGTGCTGGCGGTTTCGGTGCTGGTGGGCTCGGTGCTCGTGGCGGCGCTGTCGCTCGACGAGTTACCGCAGCCGGCCGCGAGCAGGCCGAGACCGAGGAGGAGGATGAGGAGCGCCCGACGCACCGGCAGATCCTACCCCGCTTGACGCGCGCAGGCAGCCGCCTGTAGCTCCTTCCCCGGATAAACGCGGTCGGTAGGCCGTCACGAGCCGGCAGGGAAGTAGCTTGCGAAGGAGGGTTCGCCTCGAGATCCTCCGGGTTCTCGGAAAGTGTCTGTACGTTCTGGGAACTCGCAAACAACCAAAGGCACAGCCTGAAATGAAGCTACTTCCCCCAAATCGAGCCGTTCCGCCCTCGCCGTGACCGTCTTTCCGGGGGAAGCTAGGAGTGTGAACGTCACGCTCGTGATCAACGGCGAGAGCCACGTCGTGCAGCCCACGGGCCGCCGGCTGCTCGCCGTGTTGCGTGACGATCTCGAGTTTCTGGGGACGAAGCTCGCGTGCGGGGAGGGGGCCTGCGGCGCGTGCGCGGTGTTGGTCGACGGCAGGCCTATCAACTCCTGCCTGCTGCTTGCCGAGGCCGCTGTGGGCCACGAGATCGTGACAATCGAGGGCCTCTCGACCGGCCGCGCTGCCTCGGTACAGGAGGCATTCGTCGCCGAGGACGCACTGCAATGCGGGTTCTGCACTCCGGGCCAGATCGTCAGCGCGACGGCGCTGCTCGAGCGAACGCCGCAGCCGACCCGCGAGCAGATCCACGAAGCGATGGCCGGCAACCTCTGCCGTTGCGGTGCCTATCCGAAGATCGAGCGCGCGATCCTTCGCGCTGCCGGGGCCGCGTGACCCGCTTCGTTCGCACGCAGACAGAGATGGAGGGGCGTTACGAGGACGTCTGGGCGCTCGTCGACGAGACCGACGACGTCGAGAGCTGGGCGCTCGATGCCGACCTTGATCTCGTCGGCCGGCCGGCGCCCCGCCAGGACGGTGCCGCGAGAGCGGCCGGACGCGTGCGCTACACGGTCGACGTGCGGCTTGCCGGCATGCTCCACGCAGCGGTGCTTCGCTCACCCGTCGCCCACGGACGCGTCCGCTCGCTCGACCTCGACGCTGCTCGCAGCATGCCGGGTGTGAGGGCCGTGACCGGACCGGAGAGCGATCTTTCGCTGACGACCCGGGCCCCGCTTCTCGCTGTCGAGCCCGGCTATGCCGGCCAGCCGATCGCGGTCGTCGCGGCGGACACGCTGGAGGCGGCACAAGCCGGTGTCGTGGCTCTCGCCCTCGACCTCGAGGTGCTCGCGCACGTCGTCGACCCGCAGGAGGCCCTGAACGAGCAGCGCTTTACGACGGATCCGAGCGACGACGCCCGCGGTGATGCTGAGGCGGCGCTCGCCGCCGCCGAGGTGAGGATCGAGTTCGAGCTCGAGACACCCGCGCAGGTGCACAGCGCGCTCGAGCCGCACGCCGCCGTCGCGCTCTGGAACGGCGATCGCCTCACCGCCTGGGTGTCGACGCAGGGGATGTTCTCGGCACGCGACGAGCTCGCGAAGGCGTTCGGCCTCCGCAAGGATGACGTCCGCGTGCTGACGGAGTTCGTCGGCGGCGCCTTCGGAGCCAAGCAGGGCGCGGGTTTCGAGGCGCTCGCGGCGGCCGAGCTCTCGCGGATCACAGGCAGGCCCGTGCGACTCGTCAATGACCGGCATGCCGAGCAGCTCGACGGTGGCCGCCGCGCTGCGACCCGCCAGACCGTGCGTCTCGGGGCGCGCCGGGACGGGACGATCACCGCGATCGACGCCGATGCGGTGATTGCGATGGGGCAGGGCGGCTGGGTGTTCCCGGTGCTGATTCCCGCTCGCACGCTCTACCGCTGCGCCGACGTGCGCGCGCTGACGTTCCCCGTGAAGACGAACCTCCGCGCCCAGCACGCCTTCCGGGCCCCCGGAGTGATGGAGGGCACGGCGGCGTTCGAGCAGGCGATCGACGAGCTCGCGCTAGCGCTCGACCTCGACCCGCTCGAGCTGCGCCGCCGCAATCACGCCGATGTCGACCAGGAGAGCGGGCTGCCGTACTCCAGCAAGCAGCTCCTTGCTTGCTACGACCGGGCGGCGGAACTCGCCGGCTGGGCCGACCGCGAAATGCTGCGAACGGCACAGGGGGACGGGCTCCAGCGCGGCATGGGCTGCGCGACGCAGATCTGGTGGGGTGGCGGCGGGCCTCCGTCGCACGCGACGGTGCGGCTCGACGCCGACGGGCACGCATCGGTGATCACCGGAATCCAGGACATCGGTACCGGCACGCTGACGGGAGCACAGATCGTGGCGGCCGAGGAGCTCGGCCTCCCGCTCGATCGCGTTCGCGTCGTGGGCGGCGACACGGCGCCGAACGTGTATGGCCCGGTTGCGGGCGGGTCGCAGACGACGCCGTCGGTGATGCCCGCTGTACGGTCGGCGTCGGCGAAGGTGCGCCAGACTCTGCTGCAGCTCGCCGGTGACGTGTTCGAGATCGCGCCGGGAGACCTCGAGATCACGAACGGCCGCATCCGCTCGCACGACGGTGCGATCGATGTCGACGTGACGGAGGTGACCGGTAAGCTCGGTGACGCGACGATCGACGGCTCCGGCTCCCGCGGCGTCAACCCCGACGGCTTTGTCGTGCACACGTTCGGCTGCCAGATTGCGCAGGTGGCAGTCGACGCGGAGCTCGGCGAGGTGCGGGTCGAGCGGATCGTGGCGGTGCACGACGTCGGACGGATCGTCAACCCGCTGACCGCCTCCAGCCAGGTCGAGGGTGGGGTGCTGCAGGGGATGGCGTTTGCCCTCTCGGAAGAGTTGGTCATCGACCCGACGACCGGCGTCCCCCTCAATGCGCACCTCGACGACTACAAGATCCCGACGATCGCCGATGTGCCCGAGATCGTGATCGACTTTTCCCATGTCGCCGACGCGAACCTGCCGAATATCGGCGCCAAGGGGCTCGGTGAGCCGCCGATCATCCCGACTGCCGCCGCGATCGCCAACGCGTTCGCGCACGCCACGGGCCGCCGGGCGGCAGCGTTGCCCCTGACGCGCGCCCGGGTGCTCGAGGCGCTCGCGTGAGCGCGAGGCGGAACCCGGGAGACCGGCTGAAGCCGGTCACCGGTGCCGCGGCGGTGACAGGCTTTAGCCTGTCTCCCGGGTTGGAGCATCTGGCATGAGCACCTACGCCAGGCCCACCTCGGTCGACGAGGCGCTCGAGCTGCTCACCCGCGACGGCGCTGTCGTCCTCGCCGGCGGCACCGACCTCGCCGGGCAGATCGACCGCGGCATCTGCGAGCCGGCGCTCCTCGTCGACCTCCAGGACGCCGGGCTCGGAGGCATCGTGGTTGACGGTGAGGGCGTCCGGATCGGGGCGACGGTGACGCTCGCCGAGCTCGCCAGCGCGGATCTGATCGCCCCCTACGCGGTTGTCGCGACGGCCGCCGGCCTGGCGGCCTCGGCGCTCCTGCGCAACCAGGGAACGGTAGGCGGCAATCTGTGCCAGCACACGCGCTGCTGGTACTACCGTGGCGAGGAGTGGCACTGCTGGCTCGGTGGTGGAGACACCTGCTTCGCCCAGATCGGCGATCACCGCAAGCACAACCTCGAGCCGGGCGACTGCATCTCGGCCCACCCTTCCGATCTCGCTCCGGCCCTTGCGGCCTGCGGCGCCACCGTCGTCCTGCGGTCGCGCGACGGCGAGAGGGAGTTGCCGCTCCTCGACCTCTACCGCCGGCCGACGGACGCGAACCGCTCTCTCGTCACCTTGGAGGTGGGGGAGATCGTCGCGGCGGTGCGGCTGCCGGGGCCGCCGGACGCGTCGGTGTACCTCCGCACGGGCGAACGGCAGGCGTTCTCGTTCCCGCTCGTCTCGGTCGCGGCCGCCCGCCGGGGCGACGCGCTCACGCTCGTCGCGGCCGGCGTCGCAAACATTCCACGCGCGCTCGACCCGGACGACCCGCTCGCCGGCCTTCCCGGCCATCCGCAGAGCACCTGGAAGCGCAAGGTGCTGGAAACCCTCGTCGAGCGGGCGGCAGCGGCCGTCGCCGAGCTGTAAGCCGCGGACGCCAGGCTTCAGCCTGGCGTCGCACGTCCGAGACAAACGTGCGCCGTACCTCGCTTGTCGCCAGGCTGAAGCCAGGCGTCCCAGGCTTACAGCCCGGTCACCGCGAGGATGTCCGCGATGTGAACGAGCATCCGCGCCGGGCGTGCAATCCGCTCGGACTCGTCGCGGTCCTCGATCTCGCCGATTCCGGCCCAGAGCTCCGCTGCCACCGAAAGTGCGCGGCGGATCAGGTCGGCGTCGGGAACCCCGTCGACGTTGGCCTCGTGCGCTGCATTGAGCGCCAGCCCGAGGCCCCCAGCCCAGTCGGGCTGGCGCATCCAGAGGAGCGGCGTCGCCATCCCGATGTACTGATGGATCCGGGCGAGAGGCAGGGACAGCGTGATCGCCCGAGGCCCCTTCGGTGCCGTGAGCGCAGGGAGCGGGTCGCCGTTCGCGATCGCCAGTGCCGTTCCGCCGAGCATCCCGCGAATCTCCTCCTCATCGAATCTCGCGAGCCGTGCCGCGCGGAGCGCAAGCAGGAGCGCGTTCGGCAGCCGCCCATACGGGTAGTCGGTCGCGAACAGGATCTGTTGCGGCGCCACCTGGCGCATCAGGTCGAGAAGGTCGACGATGCTCCACACCGAGGTGTCGAAGAAGACGCCGGGCACGTGTCCGAAGTGGCCTGCGAGGCCGCCGAGATCGGCGATGCCAGCATGGGCGATGATCAGGCGAACGCTCTCGTACCGGTCGACGAGCGACGCGAGGTGGTCGCCGATCGGCGGTAGGCCGCGACCGCCGTGGATCAGGATCGGGACGTCGCGCTCGACCGCGAGCGCGAAGACATTGTCGAGTCGCTCGTCGCCGAGCGAGAACTTCTGAGCTCGGGGGTGAAGCTTGATCCCGCGGGCGCCCAGATCGAGGCAGCGCCTCGCCTCCTCGATCGGATCCTGATCGAGGTCGAGCCGGACGAAGGGGACGATCCGATCCGGGCTTTCGGCGGCATACGCCAGCGTCCGGTCGTTCGCCGCGGTGAACGCGGGAACGCGGTCGGGCTCGTCGAGGCAGAACGTGAATGAGCTCGTGATGCCGACGCGGTCGAACATCGCGAGCAGCTCCTCCGGGTGCCCGCGCATGCCGTCGATGTCTTCGCCGAGGTGGGTGTGGGCATCGAAGAGGACGGCGCCTGGCGGCACCTCGGCGAGGGTGCGCTCGGTGACGTCGTCCAGAATCCGCTGAGCTCGCTCGAGTGCCTCCACCGTTAGGCCAGCGCTGCCATCTTGTCGCCGAGGTAGGCGAGGTACGGCTGCGGGTCGATCGCGTCCGACCCGGTCAGGCGCGCGAGCGTCTCCTTCGGCGTCAGCTTTCGTCCGTGCGCGTAGAGGTTGTCGCGCAGCCAGCCGGACAGACCGAGCAACTCGCCTGCTGCCATCTGGGCGTCGAGGTCGGGGATTGCCTCGCGCACCTTCGCCCAGATCTGCAGTGAAATGACGTTGCCGAGCGCATATGTGGGGAAATAGCCGATCCCGCCGCCCGACCAGTGCACGTCCTGCAGCACGCCGTCGGCATTCGAGGGGACATCGACGCCCAGGAACTCCTTCATCCGCGCGTTCCAGATCTCCGGCAGGTCCTCGAGCTCGACCGTGCCGGCGATCAGCTCCTGCTCGAGCTCGAACCGGAGGATGATGTGAAGCGAGTACGTCGTCTCGTCGGCGTCGACGCGGATCAGTCCGGGCTCAGCGCGGTTGATCGCGCGAACGAACGCGTCCAGATCGACCGTCCCGAGCTCCTTGGGGAACGTCTCCTGAAGTGGCTCGTACCAGTACGTCCAGAATGGGCGGCTGCGGCCGACGAGGTTCTCCCACATCCGGCTCTGGGATTCGTTGACGCCGAGCGAGGGGGCGCCGCCGAGCGGCGTTCGCATCAACGAGTCGGCGATCCCGTGTGCATAGAGGCCGTGGCCGGCCTCGTGCAGCGTCGACCAGATCGACTCGAGGTCGTCCGGCCTGTATCGGGTCGTCAGTCGCACGTCCCGGTTCGAGAAGGACGTGCAGAAAGGATGCGCCGTCGGGTCGAGGCGCCAGGCGCCGTCCTCGAACCCGAGTGTCGCGAGCACTCGTTCGGCGAAGCGTCGCTGCTCGTCGGGGTCGAACGATCCGTGCAGGAACGAGGCGTCGACCTGTGGTGCTGTGCGGACGAGCTCGGTCAGCGCCGGACGCAGCGTGGCGAACACCTCGCGCACCTCGGTCGTCGTCATCCCGGGCTCGTAGTCGTCGAGCAGTGCCGTGTACGGCAGGTCGGCCGGCTCGAAGCACTCGACGTAACGGCGCTTGAGCTCGACGTTCGTGCGTAGGTATGGCAGAAAGGCGGCGAAGTCGTCGTCCCTCCGGGCCTCGACCCACGCCTGGTGCCCCCGGGCCGCGGCGCGCGTCATTTCGACGCGCAGTTCGGTGGGAACCCGGCAGGCCTTCTCCCAGTCTCGGCGTGTGACCCGGATCAGGCTCGCGTCGTCGGAGTCGTACGGCAGCGACTCCTCCAGCGGGCCGAGCCGGTCGAGCAGGCGACCGACTTCCGGGTCGGTGAAGCGGTCGTGGATGATACGGCCGAGCGTTGCGAGCGACTCGGCGCGCGACTCGGTGCCGAGCGGTGGCATCGAGACCCGCTGCTCCCAGCCGAGAACACCCGCTGCGCGACCGAGGTCGGAGATCTCGGCCAGCCGTTCGCGAAGCGTTGCGAGGTCGTCCATGCCGGGACCCTATCCGTCTGCTGCGCCGCCGTGCGCGCACCCGACCAGAGACCGACGCGCGAGTTCTCATCGCCCTACCGTAGGATCGATCGTGATGTCTGACATCCTCATCATCGGCGACACGTTCCGCTGCCCCGAGTTGCGCCACGAGATACCCCTTGGCGTTCCCGACCCGTTCGTCTACCTCGAGCACGACGGCGCCCGGCACGTCTACGTCAGCTCGATGGAGGTCGAGCGGATCCGCGGTCTCGGGCTCGGTCTCGGGCTCGAGGTACATCCACTCGAGGAGATCGGGATCGACGATCTCTATGCGCAGGAGCTCGGCTGGGGCGAGATCCTCCTCGAATGGGTCGTGCGCGCATGCGCCCATGCAGGCCTCGCCCGGGCCTCAGTACCGCACGCGTTCCCGGCCGGCCACCTCGACCGACTCCGGCGCGCAGGAATCGAGCTGACGGTCGACCAGCCGCTCTTCGACTCGCGTCGCCGGGTCAAGACGGCTGCCCAGCTTGCGGGGATCCGACGGGCCCAGCTCGCAGCCGAGGCGGGCCTCGTGGCCGGTGTCGGCTTGATGCGGCAGGCTGAGAACGGCGATGGCGTCCTGTGGCTCGACGGCGAGCCGCTCACGGTCGAGCGCGTCAAGGCCGCCATCCGGGGGGTGTTCGCGCAGCACGGCTGCACGGCGGAGGAGTTCGTGGTCGCTCCGGGTCAGCAAGGTGCCGGGGGACACGAGATGGGACACGGTCCGATTCGCTTCGGCGAGCCGGTCGTCTTCGACCTTTGGCCTCGCGACGACGCGTCGTCCTGCTTCGCCGACATGACGCGCACGATTGCCGTAGGCGCGGTCTCCGACGAGATACGCGCCTGGCACGCGGTGACGAAGCAGGCGCTCGAGCGGGCGACGGCGAAGGTTCGGCCCGGCATCGAATGCCGCGAGATTTTCGATGCGGCCTGCGATGTCTTCGAGGCGGCGGGCTATCCGACGAAGCGCACGAAGCCGCCGGGCGAAGTGCTGCGGAACGGCTTCTTCCACCCGCTCGGCCACGGCGTCGGCCTCGAGGTGCACGAAGGACCGTATCTGAGCCGCGTGCCCGGTGGGCCGCTGCTCGCCGGCGACGTGATCACCCTCGAGCCGGGCCTCTACGACCCCGCGATCGGCGGCGTGCGGCTGGAAGATCTCATCCTCGTCACCGAGGACGGTTGTGAAGTGCTGACCCGGTTTCCCTACGACCTGGAGGTTTGAGCGGCGTGAGCGAGCAGACGATCCACACGTTCTCCGACGAGGCGAGGCGGTTCCCGCCGCCGGCCGCGTTCGTGGCGCAGGCGAATGTGGGGGTCGAGGTCTACGACGAGCCGTTCGAGGCTTTCTGGGAGCGCAACGGGCGCGAGAGGGTGACGTGGTTCGAGCCGTTCTCGGAGCTGTACCGGTGGGAGTTGCCCTACGCGCAGTGGTACCTCGGCGGCAGGCTCAACATCGCCTACAACTGCGTCGATCGCCACGTCGAGGCAGGGCTTGGCGGGCGGGTGGCGTTCCACTGGGAGGGCGAGCCGGCGGGCGAGACGCGCACGATCACGTACGCCGAGCTGCAGCGCGATGTGGTGCGGATGGCGAACGCGTTGAAGGAGCTTGGCGTCGGTAAGGGCACCGCCGTCGCGATCTACATGGGGATGGTGCCGGAGCTCGCGGTGGCGATGCTCGCCTGCACGCGGCTCGGCGCCCCGCACACGGTCGTGTTCGGAGGCTTCTCGGCGGACTCACTCTCGGATCGGATGAACGACATGGGCTGCGAGGTGCTCGTCACCCAGGACGAGGCGTGGCGGCGCGGCAAGCCGGTGGCATTGAAGTCCGTCGCCGATGAGGCGCTGGCTGCGGCCCCCGGCGTGCGGGCCTCGCTCGTCGTCAGAAGGACGGGGAACCCGGTGCCGATGACCGATGGCCGCGACCGCTGGTACCACGAGCTCGAGGTGTCCGACGACCCTTCGACGTGCCTCTGCGAGCCGATGGACAGCGAGGATCTGCTCTTCCTGATGTACACCTCGGGGACGACGGCCCGCCCGAAGGGGATCGCGCACACGACCGCCGGCTACCTCGTCGGGGTGGCGACGACCCACTCCATGATCTTCGATCTGAAGCCTGCGACTGACGTGTACTGGTGCGCGGCCGACATCGGCTGGATCACGGGGCACAGCTACATCGTCTACGGGCCGTTGTGCAACGGCGCCACCTCGGTGATGTACGAGGGCACGCCCGACTTTCCGAACCACGAGCGCTGGTGGGAGATCGTCGAGCGATACGGCGTCACGACCCTCTACACCGCGCCGACGGCGATCAGGGCACACATGAAGTGGGGGCCAGAGCACGCGGCCGCCCACGACCTGTCGACGCTGCGTCTGCTCGGCTCGGTCGGCGAGCCGATCAATCCAGAGGCGTGGATGTGGTACCACGAGCACATCGGTGGCAAGCGCTGCCCGATCGTCGATACCTGGTGGCAGACCGAGACGGGCATGGTGCTGATCACACCGCTGCCGGGCGTGACGACGACGAAGCCCGGCTCCGCGACCAAACCGTTCCCGGGTGTCGAGGCTGCTGTCCTGAACGAGCAGGGCGAGCGCGTCGAGCGGGGCGGCGGGTACCTCGTGCTGGAACGGCCGTGGCCGGCGATCACCCGCGGCATCTTCGGTGACGACGCACGGTTCCGCGAGACCTACTGGACGCGGTTCCCGGGCCACTATTTCGCCGGTGACGGCGCCCGGATCGACGAGGACGGCGACTTCTGGCTGCTCGGGCGAGTGGACGACGTGATGAACGTGTCGGGCCATCGCCTCTCGACGATCGAGGTCGAGTCGGCCCTCGTCGACCACCCGAAGGTTGCCGAGGCCGCCGTCTGCGGCCGCGCCGACGCGACCACCGGGCAGGCGATCGTCGCCTACGTGACGCTGAAAGGGTCGGATCCGGGGTCGGTCGAGATGATCGAGGAGCTTCGCAACCATGTGGCGCACAAGATCGGTGCGATCGCGAAACCCGCGAACATCGTCTTCACGCCGGAGTTGCCGAAGACGCGCTCGGGCAAGATCATGCGCCGGCTGCTGCGCGACGTGGCCGAGAACCGGCCGCTCGGCGACACGACGACGCTCGCCGACCCCGCAGTCGTATCGGAACTCGCAGAACGCGCATCAGCGGCCCCGGAGGAGACGTAGGGGCGAGGCACATGCCTCGCCCCTACCGTAGCGGCCCGCCCGCCCGAGCGCAGCCAGAGCCGGATCGATATCTCTTAGCCTGGATCCACCGTTTTACCCGGGCGCAAAACGGTGGATCCAGGCTCGAGCTAGATTCGTCAAGCCTCTCACGATTGTTTACGGCTGTACTGGGACCACCTTGCTGCCTGCGTTCGGAATACAGATCGCCTTGGTGTCGCAGATGATCACCTCGACGTTCGGGTTCAGTTTCTCGATCGCAAGCTTCTGAACAAGGAGCGGCGTTAGAGTTGCCTGACGAAGCCGGTTGGCTCGAGCCTCACCTTGGGCCTCGGTGATATTAGCCTTGGCGATACCCTGTGCTGCTGCGACAAGCTGATCTGCTTCAGCCAGCTTGATCTTGACCTGAGCCTCTGCTCTCTTGGCGTTCTGCTCGGCCTCTACGGTGGACTCAATAGCCTTCTTGAGTGCATCCGTGAAGTCGACGTTCGTCAAAGAGACGGTGTTGATCGTGAGACCGATAGGGCCGAGCGTGGCATTCAGCCTCTTGATCATTTCAAGTCGGATCGCCTCACGATTCTTGGCGAACTCGGTTGCCTTGTACTGTGCTGTGACTTCCTTGGTGATCTGAGGGACTGCCTTATCAAGCTTGCGCAAGACATACTGGCCACCAGTGATACGGTAAAGCGTAACTGCCTGCGATCTATCAAGCGAGTAGTCTACAGCTACAGTCATAAAGACTGGTTGAGAGTCACTTGATACAGCAGCACCGACAGTATCTACACCACTATCGTACATGTTGTACGACTTGACCTCATTCTGCACACTGACCTGGGTGAGACTCTGCCAGGGGCCGATAAAAACGAGTCCCTCACCCGTCGTTCCGACAAGCGAACCGAACTGCTTTACGATCCCGATGTGACCATTTTCCACTGTTTTGACCGTCTTAAACCCAGTCACCGCGACGGTCAAAAGAATCACAGAAACAACGGTTGCGATTCGTGTAATTCGGATATCAGGGTTCGGCAACCGGAGTTTGGTGCCAGTTTGATCTCGCCCATCAATCTGCCCGGGCAGAAAGAATTTCGCTCCAAGGCCCACTGCAGCGATAAGAGCCATCAATGCGAGAAAGCCAAAATAACTCATGTGCGTCCTTTCTTCGTTGCTTATACATAGGCCTCGAGAAGCCGCTCGAACCGCTCGGGGTCGTCGAACGGGCCGACGACTGCGAGCTTGAGCTGCTTGCCGACGACATCCTGCGCGACGCGCTGGATGTCGTCTGCGCTGACGGCGTCGAGCCCCGCGAGGACGGCCTCGGGCTCCTCGGCACTTCCCTGCAGCACCTCACGGCGAAGGCCGAACATGATCGTGCCGTGCGGGCTCTCGAGCCCGAGCACGAATCGACCCTTGGCAAACGCGCGCGCCTTCCCGAGCTCCGCCGCCGGAACGGGCTCCTCCGCGATGAGGCGGAGCTCGCGGGCGATCGTCGTGACGGCGTCATCGATGCGGTCGATGTCGACGCCAGCCTGCGCGTAGATCGAGCCGGCATCGACGTAGCTCGAGTTGGTTCCGAAGACGTAGTAGGCGAGGCCGCGTCGTTCGCGCACTTCGGTGAAGAGCCGTGACGACATGCCACCACCAAGCACCGTCGCGAGCAACTGGAGCGCGTATCGGTCGGGGTGGCCGAGTGGGTAGCTACGTGCCCCGAGGATGATGTGCGCCTGATCCGACTGCTTCGTGTGCACCTTGACCGGCGAGCCGTCCAAGGGGATTACAACCGGCTCTGGCGCGCCCGTCTCGCCCGGCTCGATCGAACCCAGCAGCTCTTCCAGCCGATCGCTGAGGCCGTCGCCGATCTTGCCGCCCAGTCCGACGACCATACGCTCGGGGCGGTACCAGCGGTCGATGAACGACGCGAATGTCTCCCGGGTCGCCGCGCGGACGGACTCCTTCGTGCCGATGATGTCGCGGCCGAGCGGCTGGTCGCCGTAGAGCAGGTTCTCGTAGACGCCGCCGATGAAGTCGCGCGGCGTGTCGTGGTACATGTTCATCTCCTCGACAATGACGCCCTTCTCGCGCTCGATCTCCTCCGGATCGAGCCGGGAGTTGCGCAGCATGTCAGCGAGCACGTCGAGTGCGACATCGCGGGTTCCCGCGGCGCACTTGACGTAGTAGCCGGTGTATTCCTTGCCGGTGAACGCGTTGAACTCGCCCCCGATGCCGTCGATCTCCGTCGCGATGTCGCGCGCGGTCGGTCGCCGCTTGGTGCCCTTGAAGAACATG
>JANOUB010000056.1:0-4703 GCA_031416615.1 Thermoleophilia bacterium | reverse complement strand
GGTCAGGTCGTGTTCTCCTGCGGGTGGCTACTGCTCGACGACGGCGACACGCTCCGGATCTACTACGGCGCCGCGGACACCTCGGTGTGCGTCGCAACGGCGAGCCTGACGGCGCTGCTGCGCTGGCTCGCGAACCATTCTGCCTAAGAACTCGAATCAAAATGAAGCCTTGTGCCGCCGGAACGTCATTCTGATTCGAGTTCTAAGCCTGGATCCACCGTTTTGCGTGATCGCGAGGCGCTCGTCCGGGTCGTCGGGACGTGCGGAGGAAGGGATTATGCAGGCCGGGAGCCTTCATGATCCCTTCCCCGCACGGAGCGCACCGTCCGGGTGGGGTCCGCCAGGCAGGGAAGAAACGGAGCCCAACCCGGACGGGGAGCGGCCTGGCGGCCCGGACGTGATGCAACGCCCGCGCAAAACGGTGAATCCAGGCTAAAGCCTGTCACCGCTGTCACCGCTGTCACCGCTGTCACCGCTGTCACGCGCTTCACGCTGCACGGGTCGGCGGCATCCCTTTAGACTCGGGCGACCGAGACAACGCGAGAGGAACGGACGCCCATGGCCGCAATCGAGCCCGGAAAGATTCGCAACGTTGCCGTCGTCGGCCATCGCGGAACCGGTAAGACGTCCCTCGTCGAGGCGCTGCTCTACCAGACCGACGAGATCAACCGGCTCGGCTCGATCGATGCCGGCTCCACGGTGGGTGACTGGGACGAGGATGAACAGAAGCGGAAGATGTCGATCTCGCTGACGCTCGCCCACACGAGCTGGCAGGGGCGGAAGATCAACTTCGTCGACGTGCCCGGCGACCCGAGCTTCCAGGGTGAAGCGCGCTGCGCGCTGCGTGTCGTCGAGGGCGCCCTGGTCGTCGTCAACGCCGTGATGGGGCTCGAGGTGGGCACCGCACGCGTCAAGCATCTCGCCGACGACCTCGGTCTCGCGCGTGTTCTCTTCGTCAACATGCTCGATCGTGAGCGCGCGGACTTCTATCGTACGCTCGCGCAGATTCAGGAGCAGTTCTCCTCCCGGTGTGTTGCTGTTCACCTGCCGATCGGATCCGAGCAGGGGATCAGTGGGATCGTCGACGTACTGCACATGTGTGCCTACCCGAGCCCGGACGGAGGCAAGGAAGCAGAGCCAAGCGCCGTTCCCGCTGAGATGCTCGAGCTCGCGCACGAGTACCGCGAGAAGCTGCTCGATGAGGTCGTTCAGACCGACGAGTCTCTGATGGAGAGGTACCTCGGCGGGGAGGAGCTCGACCCGCACGCGGTTGCCTCTGCGCTGAAGCTCGCGATCACGCGCGGCGAGGTCTTTCCTGTCGCGTGCGGCGTCGCCACGAAGAACCTTGGTACGCATGCACTGCTCGACCTGATCGTCGAGGGTGTGCCCTCACCGGCCAAGAAGGGTGCGCCAATCGCGATCGAGGGGGCCGAGACAGCGGCTTTCGTCTTCAAGACGCTCGCCGATCCGTTCGCTGGCCGGATCAACGTGTTTCGCGTCCTCCGCGGCGCTGTGACGGCCGATTCGACGCTCGTGGCTGCGCGCGGCCATGCCAAGGAGCGAATGGGGACGCTGCTCCAGCTCCAGGGCAAGGAGCACACGGGCGTGAAGGAGTTCGGCGAAGGCGACATCGGCGCCGTCGCCAAGCTCAAGGACGTCCGCACGGGCGACCTGCTGACCGACCGCGAGATCGGCGCCGACCTACCCGAGATCGTGTTCCCGGAACCGGTGATGAGCTTCGCCATCACCCCGAGGACGAAAGGCGAGGAGGAGAAGGTCGCCTCGGCGATCCGCAGGCTCGCCGAGGAGGACCCGACGCTGCGCCTCCGTCGTGATCAGCAGACCGGGGAGGAGATCCTCTCCGGGATGAGCCAGATGCACGTCGAGGTCGCGCTCGAGCGTGCAAAGCGGCGCTTCGCCGTTGACATCGAGTTGCACCCGCCGCGCGTGCCCTACCTCGAGACGATCCGCTCCGGGGCCCGCGCCCACGGCCGCTATCGCAAGCAGACAGGCGGCCGCGGCCAGTTCGGCGACTGCCACATCGTGATCGAGCCGATCGACGGCGGCGTCGGGTATGAGTTCGTTGACCAGATCGTCGGGGGAGCGATCCCGCAGAGCTACCGGCCCGCGGTCGACAAGGGGATTCAGGAGGCGATGGCGCACGGCGAGCTTGCAGGCGCGCCGGTACAGGGAGTCCGCGTGCGACTTGTGGACGGCTCGTACCACAACGTCGACTCGTCCGAGATGGCCTTCAAGGTCGCGGGCTCGATGGCGTGGAAGGATGCCTACGCCAAGGCCACACCCGTGCTGCTCGAGCCGATCATGGAGATCGAGGTGACCGTGCCCGACGACGCGGTCGGTTCGGTCAACGGCGATCTCAACTCGCGGCGCGGCAGGCTGCACGGCATGGAGCCCGCGGCGGGGATGACGACGATCAAGGCCGAGGTGCCGATGGCGGAGCTTCTCACCTACGCGCAGTCGCTGACCTCGATCACGGGGGGGCGCGGCGAGTACTCGATGCACTTCCTCCGCTACGAGGAGGTGCCGGCCCACGTGGCGCAGAAGGTGATCGAGGAGACGCAGAGAGCCCGGGATCTCGTGCACGCGTAGAGGCTTGCTGGTGAGCCAGCCCGATCCGGGCTAGGCGCATGCCCTCGCCGACGCCCACCCCTCTTTCACCTCGAGCCTCAAAAGTCCCTGCATCGGGGCTATAGTGATCGGCCCATGCGAGTGATCAAGACCACGGCGACGCGGACCTGCGTCGTCTGCGAGCGCACGCTGCTGCAGGGCGAGCACGCGCTGCGCTATTCGCCGGACGGCAGTCAGTTCGTCGATGTCTGCCCGCTCTGCTCAGATGTGGCGCTCGGCCACGGCTGGGTCAAGGAGGGGGTCGCGATCTCTCCGATGCTCCAGCAGGCGCCGCGCCGGCGCCGGCAACGATCCCTCTGGCAGTCGCTCCTCGGAGCCCGCGAGGAGGAGATCGAGCCGGTCGTCAGCGAGCCGATCCTGCGTCGGCTGGGCGACGACGAGATCGCCCTCGTCGAAGCCGCCGAGTTGTTCAACGCAACGCAGTTCCGCCGCACGATCGCGGGCGTCGGCAAGGCGCTCGGCGAGCCACAGGCATCGATCACGCCGCTCTCGGGCGTCAATGCCGAGATGGTGCTGACGTTCGCCTGGGACATCTCCTGGTACCAGTACCGCGTCTCACCGGACGCCGTGCAGCCGGTACGTGTCGCCGAGCGCGGCCAGGACATCGCCGACCTCGATCCGAACTACCAGCACTGGAACGCCACCGTGACCGAGGACGGCCGGCTGATCCCGAATATCGAACGCATTTAGAGGCTTGGAACCCGAATCAGAATGAAGCCCTGTGCCGCCGGCGCTGCCATAACGCTGCTCGAACGCCTGGGTGTCGATCGGATGCGGATCGAAGGCGGTGACCTCGTCGTCCGGACGCCGATCACCGGCGAGGAGTTGGCGCGTGTCGGCCGCACCGACGGAGCCGCGGCCGACGCCGCGATCGGGCGCGCGACCGCGGCGTTTCTGATCTGGCGCGATCTGCCGGGGCCGCACCGGGGCGAGCTCGTGCGGCTGCTCGGTGAGGAGCTCCGGCGCGAAAAGGACACCCTTGGTGAGCTCGTGACGCTCGAGGTGGGAAAGATCGCGCAGGAGGGGCTCGGCGAGGTGCAGGAGATGATCGACATCTGCGACTTCGCGGTGGGCCTGTCGCGCCAACTCTACGGCCGCTCGATCGCCTCGGAGCGCCCCGGTCACCGGCTCACCGAGACGTGGCATCCCCTCGGCCCCGTCGCCGTGATCAGCGCGTTCAACTTCCCGGTTGCCGTGTGGAGCTGGAACGCCGCGCTCGCCCTCGTGTGCGGCGACCCGGTGATCTGGAAGCCGTCGGAGCGGACACCGCTGACGGCGCTTGCGTGCATGTCGCTGTTCGACCGCGCGGCGGAGCGTTTTGGCGGCGTGCCCGAAGGTCTCGTCGAGCTCGTGATCGGCGGCGCCGACCGAGCGGTGCAGCTCGCGGACGATCCGCGCATCCCGCTCGTCTCGGCGACAGGGTCGACCCAGATGGGCAAGGAGCTCGCACCGCGCATCGCCTCTCGCCTCGGCCGGGCGCTCCTCGAGCTCGGCGGCAACAATGCCGCCATCGTGGCGCCGAGCGCCGACCTCGACCTGGTCGTCCGCGGCGTTCTCTTCTCTGCCGTCGGCACGGCCGGCCAGCGATGCACGAGCCTTCGCCGGCTGATCGTGCACGAGTCGATCGCCGACGAGGTCGTCGAGCGGCTCGCAACTGCGTACCGGAGCGTGCCGGTCGGCGATCCACGCTTACCGGGGACACTCGTCGGGCCGCTCGTCAGCGGCGAGTCGTTCGCGCGGCTGGAGGCAGCTCTCGACGAGGCTCGGGCCGACGGCGGTGAGGTCGTAGCGGGCGGCGACCGCGCGCTAGCGGAGGAATTTCCCGACGCGTGGTACGCGAGCCCGACCCTCGTCCGCATGCCGTCGCAGACAGCGGTCGTCGAGCGGGAGACGTTCGCACCGCTCCTCTACGTGCTCACCTATTCCGAGCCGGAGGAGGCGATCGCGATCCAAAACGGGGTGCCGCAGGGGCTTGCATCGTCGATCTTCACGACAGACCTGCGAGAGGCCGAGCGCTTCCTCGCCACCTCGGGCTCCGACTGCGGCATTGCCAA
>JANOUB010000055.1:0-3639 GCA_031416615.1 Thermoleophilia bacterium | reverse complement strand
GCCGCCGCCGTCGCCCAGACGCGGCGGCCGGGAAGGTCGGTGCGCACCACGAGCCACGCGAACGGCACGGCGACGAGGATCGTCGCCGTCACGACCCCGACGACGAGCAGGACAGTGCGGACGACGAGCCGCAGCGTCTCCTCGTCCCACAGCAGGTCGAGTGCGCGCCCGCTGCCGCTCGCGACCCGGATCACCAGGTACGCGAGCGGCAGCAGGAGCAGGCAGACGACGACGCCCGCCGCGAGGACGAGCGGGAGCGGGGGGCGCCTGCCTCCCGCTCTCAACCTGGATCCAGGTTCAAGCCTGGCTCATGACAGGTAGCCGGTCTCGCGGAGCAGTTCGAGCGTCGAGGAGAGTTCGGCTCCGAACGTGCTCAGGTCGACGTTCGGGCCCTCGAGCGTGTCGAGCGGCGGCAGGCTCTCCTTCGCCGGGATGCCGGCGACGAGCGGGTACTCCGCCTCCTCGGCCGAGTCGGTGTAGAACCGCTGGCCCTCGTCGGAGAGGAGGAAGTCGACGAACTGCTCGGCCCCATCCTTGTTGCCCGAGCTCGCGAGCACGCCGGCGCCGGCGACGCTGACGAGAGCTCCCGGGTCACCTGCCGCGAGGAAGTGATTCGCGATCGGCGCGTTCGGCTGCTCCCCCTTGACGAGGTAGAGGTAGTAGTGGTTGACGAGCCCGAGCTCGATCTCGCCGGTCGCGAGCGCCTCCACGATCGGCGTGTTCTTCTCGTACGTCTTCGGCTTGTTCTTCCTCAGGTCGATCAGCCACTGCTTCGTCTTCTCCTCGCCGGCGGAGAGCCGCATCGCCGTCACGAACGCCTGGAACGACGCGTTCGTGGGTGCGATCCCGATCTTGCCCTGCCAGCGCGGATCGGTGAGGTCGAAGACCGAGTCGGGAACCTGGTCTTCTGTGAGCGCGTTGGTGTTGTAGGCGAGCACACGGGTGCGGCCGGACGTGCCGACCCACCGGCCACCGGCGTCACGGAAGCGCGCGGCGACGCGGTCGAGCGTCTCCTGCGGCAGCTGCTCGAACTCGTCGTCGACAGCCCCGAGTGAGCCGGGATCCTGAGAGAAGAACACGTCTGCGGGGGAGTTACCCCCTTCCTCGGCGATCGTCGCCGCGAGCTCGGCGCTGTCGCCATAGCGCACGTCGACTGTGATCCCCGTCTTCTTCTCGAACATGTCGAAAAGGGGCTGTACGAGTTCCTCCTCGCGGCCTGAATAGACGGTGAGCGTGCCGCTCTTCGAGTCGCTACCGCCACAGCCTCCAAGGACGAGCGCCGTGACGAGCGCGGACAGACCTGCAAAGACCCTCATTCAACCCCCAGTCAGACGTGCCGTAGCCATGATGTAAGGCTCACCTTACATTCCTATGTAAGGCGCACCTTACAACACGTCAATGGAAGACCGGCACTCGACCGTCGTGCACGCGGATCGAGACGCGGGAGCCGAGCGGCACGACCTCGTTCGACGGGCGCTGCGAGACAAGCTCGACGCCGTCGAGCAGCACGCGATAGAAGACGTCGTGGCCGCGGAACTCGCGGGCGACGACCTCGGCCACGCCGGCCGGGTCGAGTGCGAGCTCGAGCAGTTCCGGCCGCACGAGCACGTCCACCGCGGAGGCACCCGCGGCCCCGTTGGCCGGGAACGACCCGATCGACGTGCAGACAAAGCCGTTTGAGACGGTGCCGGGCACGAAGTTCGCCGCGCCCACGAACTCGGCCGCCCAGCGGGACGCCGGGCTCTGGTACAGCTCCTCGGGCGTCCCCTCCTGCACGATCGTGCCGTCGCGCATGAGGGCGATCCGGTCGGCGAGCGAGAAAGCCTCCTCGCGGTCGTGCGTGACGAGGATCACGGTGACACCGAGCGGCCGCAGGATCGCGGCCACCTCGTCGCGGAGTTCGCTGCGCAGGTGCGGGTCGACATTCGACCACGGCTCGTCGAGCAGGATCGCCTCCGGGGCCGGCGCGAGCGCCCGTGCCAGCGCCACGCGCTGCTGCTGCCCGCCCGAGAGCTCGTGCGGGTAGCGCCCGCCGAGGCCGCAGAGGCCAACGAGCGCGAGCAGCATCGGCACCCGGGCCGAGCGATCCTTGCGCGGAATCCCGAAGGCAACGTTCTCGGTCACCGTGAGGTGAGGGAAGAGGGCGTAGTCCTGGAACACCATGCCGACGCGGCGGCGCTCCGGCGGTACCCAGGCGCCTGCTCCGGCGACCTGCTCGCCCGCGATCGTGATCGAGCCGGCGTCGGGCGTCTCGAAGCCCGCGATCAGGCGCAGGAGCGTTGTCTTGCCGCAGCCGGAGGGGCCGAGTAGCGCGACGACCTCACCGCGGTCGACGCAGAGCGACGTTGCCGTAACGGCCTCCACGCTCCCGAAACGTCGGGTCACGCCCTCGAGTGCGATCATCGAGCAATCCATGTAAGGAGAACCTTACAGACGATCCGCCCCTTTTTCCATCAGGATCGTCAGGCGCCGGGGTCGGAGCTAGGCTCGGTCGATGCGCCTCGCGTCCGTCTATCCGCTCGTCTCCTCCCGGGCCGTCGCTCGCGCCTTTACCTATGAGGTTCCGGACGACGTCGGCAAGGGGTCGATCGTGCAGGTCAGGCTCGGGCGGAGCACGACGCGAGGAGTCGTTGTCGAGGTCGACGTCGAGGCGCCCCCCGGGATCAAGCTCGCAACCGTCGGGAAGGTGCTCGACGAGGTCCCGCCGACACTCGTTGATCTGTCGCTCTGGATCGCCGACTACTACGGCACAACACCGGCACGCGCGCTCGAGTTGGTTGCGCCTGTCCGTCGCGCACCGCGCGGAGAACGTCCGTCGCCGGCGGAGCGCGAGTCGCTCCCTGGCGAGCCCAGTCCTGCGGCTCTGACGACCGAGCAGAGCACCGCAGTCGCGCGTGTCGTTTCGGGACTGGACGAGAAGACAGGCGCCCATCTTCTTCTCGTCGGCCCGACGGGGAGCGGGAAAACCGAGGTGTATCTGCAGGCGTGCGAGGCGGCGCTCGCCCGGGGGCTCGGCACGATCGTGCTCGTGCCCGAGATCTCGCTCGCGCCGCAAACCGTCGGTCGCTTCCGCGAGCGTTTCGGCGACACGGTGGCAATTCTTCACTCGGCGCTCGGGCAGGCCGAGCGTCGCGATGAGCGCGACCGGGTTGCGCGTGGCGAGGCGCGTGTGGTCGTTGGTGCGCGGTCGGCGATCTTTGCCCCGATGCGCGATCTCGGGCTCGTGATCGTCGACGAGGAGCACGATTCCTCGTACAAGCAGGGGTCAGATCCTCGCTACGACGCGCGTACGGTCGCGGCCAAGCGGGCAGCACTCGAGGGGGCCGTTGCGGTCTACGGGAGCGCCACGCCGCGGCCGGAGAGCTGGGCAACGCTCGAGCGGGTCGTCCTCTCCGCACGGATCGGGGCACCGATGCCTCGGGTGCGTATCGTCGACCTCCGCAGGGAGAGCGGCTATCCCCTCTCGGCGCCGCTCTCGACCGAGCTCGGTCGACTCGCGGAGCGGGGCGGCAAGGCGATCCTCCTGCTCAATCGGCGCGGGGTGACACCCGCGATTCACTGCCGCGCTTGTGGGCTGTCGCGACGGTGCGGGAACTGCGACGTTGCGCTCACGCTCCACGGCGACGGAAGGCTTCACTG
>JANOUB010000054.1:0-2750 GCA_031416615.1 Thermoleophilia bacterium | reverse complement strand
GAGGTCGGCAGGGTCTGGCTCGCCGGTGACGATCAGGTCGAGGCGGCCCTCGCGGGTGCCGAGGCCGCCGAGGCGGAGATCGCAGCACTCCCACCCTTCCGCCGCGCCGAGATCCTGATCGCGGCCGCCGGGCTCGTCCTGGAACGCGAGGGATCGCTCGCCGAGCAGATGACGCTCGAGACCGGGAACGCCGTGTGGGAGACGAGACTCGAGGTGAGACGCACCGCCGAGATCCTGCAGATCGCGGGCGAGGAGGCGCGGCGTGCCTCGGCGACGGGCGAGCACGTCCCGATCGACGCGGTGCCGCGAGGGGAGGGACGAATCGGCTTCACGCGCCGCTTCCCGGTCGGCACCGTGCTCGCGATCACGCCGTACAACGCACCGCTTCTCCTCGTCGCTCACAAGCTCGGGCCCGCACTCGCGGCCGGCTGTCCGTGCATCGTCCGTCCGGCATCGAAGACGCCGTTCTCGGCGTTGTCGCTGGGCGAGATCTTCCTCGCCGCAGGCGCGCCTCCCGCGGCCGTGACAGTGATCCCGTGCCGGACAGACCTTGCCGAGCGAATGGCGCGCGACGAACGCGTGAAGATGCTGTCCTTCACGGGGAGCGCTGCCGTCGGGTGGCATCTGAAACGGGTGGCGTCCACGCCCCGCGTGACCCTCGAGCTCGGCGGCAACGGCGCCGTGATCGTCCATCACGACGCGGATCTGGACTATGTCGCCGAGCGATGCGCTTTTGGAGGGTTTCTCCGCGCGGGCCAGGCGTGTATCTCCGTGCAGCGGCTGCTCGTCCACACGTCCGTCTACGACGATCTGGTCGAGCGGTTGCTCCCGCGGATCGCGGCACTCACGACGGGTGATCCACTCGACGAGTCGACCCTCGTCGGCGGCCTCATCGACGAAGCCGCCGCGATCGGGGCAATGGATCTGATCGACGAAGCGCGAAGCGCCGGGGCACGTGTCCTGTGTGGCGGCACGCGACGCGGCACGATCGTCGAGCCGACGCTGCTCACCGACGTTCCACTCGATCTTCGGGTCTGCAGAGAGGAGGCGTTCGCACCTATCGTCGTGGTCGAGCGCTACGACGACGTCGACGCTGCGATCGCGATCGCGAACGACTCCCGCTTCGGCCTCCAGGCAGGCCTGTTCACCAACGACATCCGCCTTATCCATCGGGCCTTTGAACGGCTCGAGGTGGGCGCGCTGATCGTGAACGACGTCAATACGTTCCGGGTCGACCAGATGCCCTACGGCGGCGTCAAGCAGTCCGGGTACGGCCGCGAGGGGATGCGCTATGCCATTCAGGAGATGACGGAGGGGCGGCTCCTCGTGATCGACCCGCGGTAGCGATACTGCAGGCGATCGAGTACTTGCCGGGCCGGGCTCGACCTCTCCTACCTGACGCTCCTTGCCGCTACCGGCGTCCCGCCGGCGGGACGCTGGCAAACCCCGGGGACAGGCTGGAACCTGTCACCGCCGCGCGACTCACTCGGCGCCCGGGTCAGGCTCCTCGTCCTCTGCGAGGCGCCGCTGCAACACACTGCGCGAGAGCACGCCGACCAGGCGGCCACGCTCGACCACAGGAACGCGCTCGGCGTCGTGCTCCTCGAGGAAGCGAAAAGCATCGTCGAGCGGGGTGTCAGCATCGATCGTGTAGTACGGCTGCTCGGCGAGGTCGCCGATCGCGGTCAGCCGGGGGTCGAGACCTGCCGCGACCACCTTGGCGACGAGCGTCTTCCGCGTCAGGACGCCCGTAAGCGCGCCCTCGCCGTCTACAACGTAGACCGCGCGCACCTCGGGCGGCGTCAGCACCTGACCGGCCTCCTGCGCGGAGGCCGTCCCCGGCAGCGAGCGCGGGTCGGCGATCATGGCGTCGCGGACGAGATCGGTCGTCACGGGTAGAGCCCTCGGGCCTCGAGCGCCGCCCCCACATCGCGGATGCCGGCGACGAGCGCTGCCGTCCGCAACGGCAGGTCTCGTTCGGAGGAGAGCTGCCACACCCGGTCGAAGGCGTCGTTCATCTTCTCGGCGAGCTTCGCACGGATCTCGTCGCGCCCCCAGAACAGCCGGCCCAGATCCTGCACCCACTCGAAGTACGACACGGTGACGCCGCCGGCGTTCGTGAGGATGTCGGGCAGGATCGGAATCGCGCGCTCGCGCAGGATTGCGTCGGCCTCGAGCGAGATCGGGCCGTTCGCACCCTCTGCGATCAGCCGGCACTGGAGGCGGGCAGCGTTCGCCGCTGTCACCTGATTCTCCCGCGCCGCAAGCACGAGGATGTCGCACTCGAGTTCGAGCAACTCCTCGTTCGAGACGCGGCTGCCGGTGGCCCAGCCCTCCAGCGAGCCGCGCTCCATGGCGTAGGCGCTCATCGTCGGGATCTCGAGCCCTGCTGCGTCGTAGACGCCGCCGGAGACATCGGAGACCGCAAGCACAGTAGCGCCGCGCTCGACGAGTTCCTGCGCCGCGATCCCGCCCACGTTGCCGAAGCCCTGCACGACGCATCGTTGCTCATTCAGCTTCCAGCCGAGCCGGTCGCACGCCCGCGCGATCGTCATCACGACGCCGGCGCCGGTCGCTTCATGCCGGAACACCGAGCCGCCGATCGAGATCGGCTTCCCTGTCACGATCTCGGGCACGGCATGGCCCTTCTGCATCGAGTACGTGTCCATCATCCAGGCCATCGTCTGCTCGTTCGTCGCCATATCCGGCGCCGGAATGTCCTCCTTCGGGCCGATGATCGGCAGCAGCTC
>JANOUB010000053.1:0-11126 GCA_031416615.1 Thermoleophilia bacterium | reverse complement strand
GACATCTGGGCGCACGGCCACCAGGAGTCTCTGCGGGAAGATCTCCGTCTGCGTGGCGCACTCGACCGCCTCGCTGCCGATGTGAAGCCGATCTCGATGGACCTCGCAGAGGCGCGTGGCAAGCTGTGGACGCCAGACAAGGAAAACACCGAGCCCGAGAAGAAGTTGTGGACACCCGGCAGCAAGGAGCCCGAATGAGCCCGTTGATTCCCATGGTGATCGAGCAGACCTCGCGTGGCGAGCGCTCGTTCGACATCTACTCCCGCCTGCTGAACGAGCGGATCGTCTTCCTCGGCACGCAGGTCGACGACCAGATCGCGAACCTGATCGTGGCGCAGCTGCTTCATCTCGAGTCGGAGGATCCCGACAAGGACATCTCCCTCTACATCAATTCGCCGGGCGGTTCGGTGTACGCCGGGCTTGCGATCTACGACACGATGCAGTTCATCAAGCCGGACGTATCGACGATCTGCGTCGGGATCGCGATGAGCATGGGTGCGCTCCTGCTCGCGGGCGGCAAGGAAGGGAAGCGCATGGCGCTGCCGAACTCGAAGATCTTGATCCATCAGGTCTGGGGCGGCTACCAAGGGCAGGCGTCCGACATCGAGATCCACGCCAAGGAGACGATCGCGCTAAAGCGGAAGCTCGAGGAGATCATGGCCCAACACACCGGTCAGGAGATGGAGAAGGTGCGGGCCGACATGGATCGCGACTACTTCATGACCTCGGCAGAAGCCAGCGAGTACGGCCTCATCGACCGGGTGATCACACACCGCTGAACCTGGTGGGATAGCCAAACAGGCGATTTCAGAGTAAAAGGAGAGACGTGGCCCGAGCGAGCGACGGAAACGAGCAGCTGCTCTGCAGCTTCTGCGGCAAGAGCCAGCGGCAGGTGAAGAAGCTCATCGCCGGACCCGGCGTCTACATCTGCGACGAGTGCATCGATCTCTGCAACGAGATCATCGACGAGGAGCTCACGGCTCCTGTCTCGCTCGATCTCGACAACCTGCCTCGCCCGAAGGACATCTACGCGGTCCTCGACGACTATGTCGTCTCGCAGGAAGAGGCCAAGCGCACGCTCTCCGTCGCGGTCTACAACCACTACAAGCGCGTCCGGATGGGGAAGGTGGACGAGGGCGAGGTCGAACTCCAGAAGTCGAACATTCTCCTGCTGGGCCCGACGGGATGCGGCAAGACGCTCCTGGCGCAGACGCTGGCGCGCATCCTCAACGTGCCGTTCGCGATCGCCGATGCGACTGCTCTCACCGAGGCGGGCTACGTCGGCGAAGACGTCGAGAACATCCTCCTGAAGCTGATTCAGGCTGCCGACTTCGACATCAAGAAGGCGGAGACGGGGATCATCTACATCGACGAGGTCGACAAGATCGCGAGGAAAGCCGACAACCCGTCGATCACCCGTGACGTTTCGGGCGAGGGCGTGCAGCAGGCGCTCCTGAAGATTCTCGAGGGAACCGTGGCGTCGGTGCCTCCCCAGGGCGGGCGCAAGCATCCCCATCAGGAGTTCCTCTCGATCGACACGACAAACATCCTCTTCATCTGCGGCGGTGCGTTCGCCGGACTCGACCGGATCGTCGAGCGCCGGATCGGCGCCAACTCCGTGGGGTTCGGCGCCAACGTCCGGTCGAAGCACTCCGAGGAGGGGGCCGAGTTGCTCTCCGCCGTGATGCCTGAGGATCTCGTCAACTTCGGCCTGATTCCGGAGTTCATCGGCCGCCTGCCGGTCGTCTCGGCCGTCCACCAGCTCCGGCGCGACGATCTCGTCCAGATCCTGACCGAGCCGAAGAACGCGCTGACCCGCCAGTACCAGCGGTTCTTCGGGTACGACACGATCGAGCTCGTGTTCACGGACGACGCGCTCTGGGAGATCGCGGAGAAGGCTCTGAAGCGCGAGACGGGTGCGCGCGGGCTCCGGTCGATCATCGAGGCGGCCCTCCTCGACGTGATGTTCGAGTTGCCGTCGCGCAAGGACGTTTCCAAGTGCGTGATCACGAAGGAGACGATCTCGAAGGGTCTCAGCCCGACGCTCGTCACGAGTGGGGCTGCCGACACGGGCGACGACTTCGGCGCGGCCGCAGGCAGCGCCGCTTCGTAGCGCGGCGTGGGGCATTCTTGCCCTTCGATAGAGTCGCGCCGTCCGATGGAGTCGCGTAGCCCAATGGAGTCGCTGTACAAGCCCGGCGGGGTCGAGTCTCGCTGGCAGGGCGTCTGGGAGGCCGAGGGCCTCTACGCCGCCGGCGCCGGAGCATCGCGGGACGAGAGCTACGTCATCTGCGTACCGCCGCCGAATGTCACCGGCGATCTCCACCTGGGACATGCGCTGAACGGCGCGATCCAGGACGTGCTCGTGCGCTGGCACCGGATGCGCGGCTACCGGACGCTCTGGCAGCCCGGCTATGACCACGCGGGTATCGCCACCCAGAACGTCGTCGAGAAGCAGCTTGCCGGGGAGGGTCTGACGCGGCACGACCTCGGCCGTGAGGCGTTCATCGAGCGCACGTGGCAATGGCTCGAGCAGACGGGGCGCACGATCATGGGGCAGTACCGGCGACTCGGCGCCTCGCTCGACTACAGCCGTGAGCGGTTCACGCTCGACGAGGGGTATTCGCGCGCGGTGACGGCGTTCTTCGTCCGCCTCTGGGAGCGCGGCTGGATCTACCGCGCGAACCGGATCGTCAACTGGTGCCCCTTCCACCAGACCGCGATCTCGGACCTCGAGGTGCAGCACGAGGAGATGGACGACGTGCTCACCTACGTCCGCTACCCGTTCCTGGACGGAGACGGGACGGACGGCATCGTGATCGCGACGGTGCGACCCGCCACGATTCTCGGCGATGTGGCGGTCGCAGTGCATCCAGACGACGAGCGCTACCGCGATGCGATCGGCCGTGAGGTCGTCGTTCCGTACGTCGAGCGACCGGTGCCGGTGATCGCGGATGCGCGTGTCGACCCGGCATTCGGCTCGGGCGCCCTCAAGATCACGCCTGGGCACGACCCGCTGGACTTCGAGATCGGCCGCGCCCACGGACTCCCCGAGCCGATGGTGATCGGGCTCGACGGCAGGATGAACAACCAGGCCGGCGATCTCGAGGGCCTGACGCAGGCCGAGGCGGACACCGCTGTCGTCGCCTGGATCAAGGAACGAGGTCAGCTCGTCAAGCGGGAGAACTACCGGCACGCCGTCGGCACCTGCGAACGGTGTCACTCGCGGATCGAGCCGCTGATCTCGCTGCAGTGGTGGTGCAGGATGGAGGAGCCGGTGGAGCCGGCGATCGAGGCACTCCGCGAACGACGTGTGCGCTACCACCCCGAGTCGCAGCATCGGTTCGCGATCGCTTCGCTCGAGGAGACTCCCGACTGGTGTCTCTCGCGGCAACTCTGGTGGGGACACCAGTTGCCGATCTGGACGACGCCGCAGGGCGAGGCGATCTGCGCGGCTACCGAGGAGGAAGCGCAGAAGCAGGCGGGCAGCGGTGTTGCACTGACGCGCGACCCGGATGTTCTCGACACGTGGTTCTCGTCGGCGCTCTGGCCGTTCGCGACGCTCGGCTGGCCGGATCAGACCCCCGAACTCGAGGCCTACTACCCGGGAAACGTCAACTCCACGGCGAGGGAGATCATCCGGCTGTGGGAGAACCGCATGATCTGGGCGGGCCTCGAGGTGATGGGCGAGGTTCCGTTCACGGACGTGATCATCCATTCGACCGTGCTGGCCGCTGACGGGCGGCGGATGTCGAAGAGCCTCGGAACGGGTGTCGATCCGATCGAGATGATCGACGCGCACGGGGCGGACGCGACACGGTACGGGCTTCTCAAGATCTCGTCGACGCAGGACGTACGCTTCTCTGCGGGTGCGATCGAGGAGGGGCGCAAGCTCGCGAACAAGCTCTGGAACGTCTCCCGCTTGATCCTCCAGAACGCTGAAGGGGTTGAGGCCAACGTCGAGCCGGCCGCGCTCGAGGAGCGCTGGATTCTCGCCCGGATCGACGCGGCGCGAGAGCAGGTCGAGGAGGCCTGGGTGGCATTCGACTTCGCAACTGCTGCGAATGTGCTCTACCACCTCACATTCGACGATTTCTGCGACTGGTACGCCGAGGCGGTCAAGCCACGTCTGTACGAGCACGAATCCTCGGCATGTGCGACGGCGCTCGCCGCCCTCGAGCGCCTGCTCACCCTGCTGCATCCGATGGTGCCGCACGTCACAGAGGAGATCTGGTCGTATCTGCCGGGCACCCGGAGTCGCCTGATCGTGTCGGCCTGGCCGTCGCCCGACGGCCGCTTTCGCTCGGACGGTGCCGCGCTCGAGCGCGTGCAGGAGGCCGCCGTGACGTTCCGCCGGAGCGGGGTGCAGGTGGCTCTCGACTCCGACGACGAACGCCGGGTCTTCGCCGCAGTCGTGCGGCCGGAACGCCAGAAGGCCCCCGGCGACGCCGGCCCTGAGATCGCGCGGCTGCAGAAGGAGATCGCGCGCGCGGAGGCGATGCTCGCCAATCCGCGGTTCGTCGGTAGCGCGCCCACAGACGTCGTCGAGGGGGAGCGTGCCAAGCTCGAGCGTTTCAAGCGCGAACTCGAGGCGCTTTCCGGCACCGGGAGCTAGGGCGGGATCGTGCCTGACGCAGTCGCCTGGCTCGCCGGGCTGAGCCCCTGGCCTGAGGACGGCTTCGGGCTGGAGCGTATGAACGCCTTGCTCGCTGTGCTCGACGATCCGCAGCAGCGCTACCCCGCCGTTCATGTCGTCGGAACCAACGGGAAGTCGACCGCAACGGTGACGATCGAGCAACTGCTTCTCACTGAAGGGCTCTCCGTTGGCTCCACGATCTCGCCTCACGTGCGCTCCTGGGACGAGCGGGTACGGCTCGGCGGGCGACCCGTTGACCTCGCCGCCGCGCTGACGCGCGTCCGAGGAGCGGCGGAGAAGGTTGGTGCGACGCAGTTCGAGTCGATCACGGCTGCCGCCCTGACGGCCTTTGCCGACGCGGAGGTCGATGTCGCGGTCGTCGAAGCCGGTCTCGGCGGACGCTACGACGCGACGAACGTGCTCCGCTCCCGGGTCGTTCTGCTCACGAACGTCGGGCTGGATCACACCGACGTCCTTGGCGACACGGTCGAGGCGATCGCGGCGGAGAAACTTGCTGTTGTCCATACTGACGACACCATAGTGATCCTGCCGGACGACACCCTCAGGGCGCTCGTCCCCCGCGGGAGAGTTGTTCTCGGTGGCGCCAGGGAGGCGGCCGAGGCGTTCGTGGGTCACCCGATCGGAGCGCTCGTGGACGTTGTCCTCCCGGGCCGACTCGAGCATCGGCCCGGCGAGATCCGAGACGGAGCCCACAATCCCGACGGGATAGCGTGGCTGCGGGCGCGCCTACCGACTGCCGACTTCACCGTCTGCGCCTCGCTGCTCGAGGACAAGGACGTCGACGAGATGCTGCTCCGGCTCGCCTCGGTCGGCAGCCGCTTCGTGGCGACGGCTTCCTCGAACGCGCGCTCGCTCTCGGCCGCTGACCTCGCCAAGCGGGCTCGACGCCACTTCGCTGTCGTGGAGGAGATCGCCGACCCGAGCTCCGCCGTCCGTCGCGCTCACGCCCTCGGCGAGCCTGTTCTCGTGACGGGCTCGCTCTACCTCCTTGCCGACCTCGAGGCGGCGGAGGCAGGATGAGTGTGCGCTCGCGGATGCGCGAACGGATCAGCGTTCTGACGTTCGCGCTCGTCGTCCTCGCCGCCATCGTAGGAGTTGCGTTTGCCGTCGGGTATATCCTCGGCAAGCTCCTCCTCTGACTTCCGCATCGTGCCCATCGCCGCCAACACCTTCTTCGACTCGAACACCTGGGCCCTCGCCCGCAACCTGACGGTGTTCTTCGTCGTCGTGTTCTGGGTCGCGACCGCCTTCTGGGTGTACAAGGACGCCCGCCGCCGGATCAACGACCCGTGGCTCGTTGCCATGGCGGCCATGCTCGGGCTCGTGGCGCCGTTCGTCGGCCCTATCGTCTACCTCTTCCTGCGGCCCCCTGAATCGATCGAGGAGCGGCGTGACCGCGACCTCGACAACCGTGCCCTCGAGGAGCGCCTGGCCGAGAACGATCTCCGTTGTCCCGTCTGCCGCGCTCAGGTCCAGGCATCGTTTCTCGTCTGTCCCGTCTGCACGACGCGCCTGAAGCAGGCCTGCGATTCGTGTGGTTCCCCGCTCGAGCCGATCTGGCAGGCGTGCCCGTACTGTGCGACGCCGGTGCCGCCGGCCGCAGTGATCGGCGGAGAGCCGCTCCAGCCGCTGCGCGTGCGACGCACAGGCTGAGCCTGGTTCCACCGTTTTGCGCGGGCGTGCATCTGAAGCTCGTGGTTCGTGGGGGTGGCCGCACCGTAGGGAGCGGAAGTGACTACGCTTCCGCACCTATGGCAACCGAAACCACACTCGTTCTCGTCAAGCCGGACGGCGTCCGCCGCGCACTCTGCGGCGAGATCGTCTCCCGTTTCGAGCGTCGCGGCTACGAACTGCGCGGCGCCCGCTTACTGAAGGTCTCCCGCGCTCTCGCTCAGCAGCACTACGCCGAGCACAAGGAGCGGCCGTTCTTCGGGGAGCTTGTCACGTTCATCACGTCGGGCCCTGTCCTCGCTCTCGCCGTCCGCGGCGAGAACGCCATCCTCGGCATACGGGGCATGATGGGCGCCACTCACCCGGCAGACTCCGCGCCCGGCACGATCCGCGGCGATTTCGCGACGCTGCTGGCGGAGAATATCGTCCACGGCTCGGACTCGAAGGCGAGCGCGAAGCGCGAGCTCTCGCTGTTCTTCCCGGACGGGCTGCTCTGATCTGCTCTCCCGGGGCACCCGCTCCGGGGGAGCACTACCATCACGCCGAATGACCGAGATCTCCGACGACGCGAAGCGCAACCGCGAGGACTGGACGAGCGCCAACGCCGAGTACACGGACGCGCGCGCGAGCCACACCTGGGCGGCGGCGGAGATCACCTGGGGCGTCTTCGGTGTGCCCGAGGCATCGCTCGGCACGCTCGGCGATGTCGACGGCCTCGACGTCGTCGAGCTTGGCTGCGGCACCGCGTACGTCTCGGCCTGGCTCGCGAGACGTGGCGCGCGTCCCGTTGGCGTCGACGTGACTCCGGCTCAGCTCGCGACCGCCCGCCGCTGCCAGGGCGAGTTCGGACTCGACTTCCCGCTCGTCGAGGCGAGCGCAGAGGATGTCCCTCTCCCTTCCGGGAGCTTCGATCTCGCCGTCTCCGAGTACGGAGCGAGCATCTGGTGCGACCCTCACCTCTGGATACCCGAGGCTCACCGGTTGCTTCGCCCCGGCGGACGGCTCTGGTTCCTCCGCAACAGCACGCTCTCGATCCTCTGCGCACCCGACGAGGGCCGGCCGTCCGAGACGCTGCTTCGCCCGCAGCGTGGGCTCGGCCGACTCGAATGGCCGGGTGAGATCTGCGTCGAATGGCAGCTGCCGCACGGCGAGCTGTTCCGTCTTCTCCGCCGCACGGGCTTCAACGTCGTCGACCTCGTCGAGCTCTACCCGCCCGACGATGCGGTCGACCACTCGTACTACGAAGGGTTCTCGGTCGAGTGGGGGCGCAAGTGGCCGAGCGAGGAGATCTGGGTCGCTGAAAAGCCGAGCTGACAGGCTGATGGGCGAACTCGACGTTGTCACGGGAGCCTTCTCGTACACCGGAAGACACATTGCGGAGGAGCTCCTAGCGCGCGGGCGCCGCGTCCGCACGCTGACCAGACGTCCCGATCCGTCGCATCCGCTCGCGCCCCTGGTGGAAGTGGCGCCACTCGCCTTCGACGACTCGCTCGTCCAGAGCCTGCGCGGAGCGGACACGCTCTACGCCACGTACTGGGTTCGCTTCGAGCGGGGCCAGGCGACCTTCGACGCTGCCGTCTCGAACATCGGGATCCTCCTTGACGCCGCCGTGCGGGCGGGGATCAGGCGCGTCGTGCACATCAGCGTCGCCAACCCGCACGAGCGTTCCCCGTTTCCGTACTTCCGCGGCAAGGCGCAGGCCGAGGCACTCGTGCGAGCCTCGGGACTCTCCTACGCCATCGTGCGTCCCACGCTCGTGTTCGGGCCGGAGGACATCCTCGTCAACGACATCGCGTGGATCCTCCGACGCGCGCCGCTGTTCCTCGTTCCTGGAGACGGCCGCTACGAGGTGCAGCCGATCTCGGTTGGCGACACGGCACGGATCTGCGTCGACGCGGGCGCGGCGCCCGGCGACACGGTCGTCGACGCCGCGGGGCCGGAGCGCTTCGCGTTCGAACGATTCGTCCGGTTGATCGCGGCCGCGGCTGAGAGCAGGGCGCGAATCCACACTGCGCCGGCGTTTGTCGCCCTGACCGCCTCGCGGCTGCTCGGGCTGCTCGTGCGCGACGTCGTGCTCACGGTCGACGAGGTGGACGCGCTCATGGCGGGGCTGCTGGTCTCGGACGAGCCGCCGCGGGGTCGCGATCGGTTCGAGGACTGGCTGTCCAAGAACGCGTCGACGCTCGGCCGCAGCTACCAGTCCGAGCTGCGGAGGAACTTCCGTGGCCGTTCCTGACCGGCATCTCGTGCTCGCCTCGACGTCGCCGCAACGACGCGCGATTCTCGAGCAGTTACGCATCCCCTTCGATGTCGTCGCCCCCGTCTACGAGGAACACGACCCGCCCGACGCCGATCCGGTCCAGCTCGTCCGCGACCACGCCGAGGGCAAGGCCCGAAGCGTCCACGCGGAGGGGTGCTGGACGCTTGGGGTGGACACGACCGTCCACCTCGAGGGACGGACGTACGGCAAGCCTGCAAGCGCCGAAGGGGCACGGGCGATGCTCGAGGAACTCGCGGGGCGCACCCACATGGTGGTCTCCGGCCTGTGCCTGCTCGGCCCGGGCGTCCTGCGTGTCGAGGACGCCCGCACGCTCGTCACGTTCCGCGCCGTCGACGCCGGGGAGATCGACCGCTATGTCGCGAGCGGGGAGTGGGAGGGCCGTGCCGGCGGTTATGCGATCCAGGGTCTCGGTGCGCGCCTCGTCGCACGGATCGATGGCGACTACCTGAACGTCGTCGGGCTTCCCGGCGCCCTCCTGATCGAGATGCTCGCCGCCCACACCCCGAACCTGCTGCAAATCCGCAGCTAGCCCTGATCGTTCATCTGGCGTGATCGCGAGGCGCCCGTCCGGCTCGTCAGGACGTGCGGGGGTAGGGATCATGCAGGCCGGGGGCCTGGTTGATCCCTTCCCCGCACGGAGCGCACCGCCCGGGTGGGACCACACGACAGGGAAGAAACGGAGCCCAACCCGGACGGGGAGCGGCCTGGCGAGCCGGACGAGATGCAACGCCCGCGCCAGATGAACGATCAGGGCTACACTGCTCCGTCCATGAGCTGGTTCAACGCTCTCACCGGCTTCGGCGGCCGCGATATGGCCGTCGACCTCGGCACCGCAAACACGCTCGTCTACGTTCGCGGCCGGGGCATCGTTCTCTCCGAGCCGTCCGTCGTCGCGATCGACCAGCGCACCGGCGACGTCCACGCCGTCGGTGTCGAGGCGAAACGCATGCTCGGGCGCACACCGGGCACGATCTCTGCGATCCGTCCTCTCAAGGACGGCGTCATCGCCGACTTCGACGTCACGGAGCAGATGCTGCGCCACTTCATCCAGAAGGTGCACCAGCACCGCTTTGCGCACCCTCGCGTGATCGTCTGTGTGCCGTCCGGCGTGACCGGAGTCGAGAAGCGCGCGGTCGAGGATGCGACGTTGGCCGCAGGCGCCCGCCAGGCCTATCTGATCGAGGAGCCGATGGCTGCGGCAATCGGCGCGGGCCTTCCGGTCGGCGAGCCCACCGGGAACATGATCGTCGACATCGGCGGCGGCACGACCGAGGTGGCGGTGATCTCCCTCGGCGGGATAGTCGTCTCGCAGTCGCTGCGAGTCGGTGGGGACGAGATGGACGACGCGATCGTCACTCACATCAAGAAGGAGTACAAGCTCCTTGTCGGGCAGCAGACAGCCGAGGAGATCAAGCTCGAGGTGGGCTCCGGGTATCGGTTGCCCGAGGAGGTGCAGGCCGAGGTGCGCGGGCGCGACATGCTCACGGGCCTTCCGAAGACGGTGGTCATCTCCTCGGAAGAGGTTCGTCGCGCGCTCGAGGATCCGGTTTCCCAGATCATCGACGCGATCAAGTCGACGCTCGACAAGACGCCACCCGAGCTTGCAGCGGACATCATGGATCGAGGAATCGTGCTTGCAGGCGGTGGCGCGCTCCTGCAGGGGCTCGACGAGCGGCTGCGCCACGAGACGCAGATGCCCGTGCATCTCGCCGAGAGCCCGCTCACGTGTGTTGCGGTCGGTTCGGGACGGAGCCTCGAGGAGTTCGACGCGATTCATCGCTCGAACCGCTCGAACCGCTCGCGCAAGCGACGCCACGGCTCCCGCCGCTACTGAGCAGCGAAGGGGGTGCCCCCCTTGCTCTTGGGAGACACCCTCTTCTCAGCCCTACCCGGCGGCGTAACGGAGACGTAGATCGAAGACGGGGTGTCTCCCGAAAAGGTAGGGGAGACATAGATCGGAGACGGAGTGTCTCCCGAAAAGGTAGGGGAGACGTAGATCGGAGACGGGGTGTCTCCCGAAAAGGTAGGGGAGACACCCCGTCCGTCGTTTTATCGCCGGTACAATCGGCTGCTGTGCCCCGTCATCGCACCGCACGCACGGCGGTGCTGGGCGTCAACGTCAGGCGTCCCGCCACCGGCAAGCCCCCTTCTCGAACGACCTCCGCCCTCCGGCGCCGTGTCGTAGTGGGTGTGCTCGTCGTGCTCGCGCTCGCGTTGATCACGTTCTCCTTCCGGAAACCCGACACCGGCCCACTCACCTCTGTGGAGAGCGCTGCGGCCGGTGTCCTGCGACCGTTCACGATCGCCGGCGAGCGGGTTGCCCAACCGTTCCGAGACGTCTACGGCTGGACGGACTCGCTCCTCACCGCGCGCTCTGACGCGAAGCGGCTCCGCGAGGAGAACGCGGCGCTGCGACTGCAGGCAATCCAGAACCAGTTCGCCGCGAACGAGAACGACAAGCTCAAGGCACTGCTCGCGTTTCGCGATGGCCCGCGGTTTCCAGCCGACTACACCGGG
>JANOUB010000052.1:0-5970 GCA_031416615.1 Thermoleophilia bacterium | reverse complement strand
CTCGTGGCCGAACTCACCGGCAACTAGTCACGGTTCCGTTGGAGCTCAGTCGTACCGCCTGGGTAGGATGGACGGCACGATGACCTACATCATTGCCGAGCCCTGCATCGACATCAAGGACAAGTCGTGCGTCGACGTGTGCCCGGTCGACTGCATCCACGAGTTCGGCCGGATGCTCGTGATCGACCCGGAGGAGTGCATCGACTGCGGCGCCTGTGAGCCCGAGTGCCCGGTCGAGGCGATCTTCCCGGAGGACGTGTTGCCCGACAAGTGGGAGCCGTTCGTCAGGATCAACTATGCGTTCCCCGAGGGTGCGAGCGTGATCGACGCCCTCGTCGAGGAGTACGCCACCGAGCACAACGTCCAGAACGAGCCGCTCCCGTAGGGGCGAGGCGTAGCCTCGATCCACCGTTTTGCGCGGGCGTTGCATCTCGCCCGGCTCGCCAGGCCGCACCCCGTCCGGGTTCGGCTCCGTTTCTTCGTTGTCTGGCGGTCCCACCCGGACGGTGCGCTCCGCGCGGGGAAGGAGTGATGAAGGCTCCCGGCCTGCATCACTCCTTCCCCGCACGTCCTGACGACCCGGACGAGCGCCCCGCGATCACGCCAGATGAAAGATCCGGGCTAGGACGCAGCGCCGCAATGAGCCTTCCCTGCTATGGTGTAGCCACCGGTGACTACGAGAATGGGAATCCGCGAGCTGCGCGACGCGCTCACCGTCGTCCTTCGCAGGGTGGAGAGCGGCGAGCGGATCGAGGTCACACGCGACGGCAGTCCCGTAGCGGTCATCGCCCCGTACAACCCACGGGGGATCGACCGGCTTGTCGCAGAAGGACGGGTGACGCAGGGCCGGCCGTTCCAGGCCCGCGTGCCGTCCGTCGAGTGGCCCCTCGACCGTTCGACCACCGAGATCATCTCGGAAGGGCGCGAAGACCGTTTCTAGCGTCGTCTACGCAGACGCGTCCGCGCTGATGAAGCTGATCGTTCGCGAGCCGGAGAGCCGTGCTCTCGTCGCAGCGATCTCCGAGGGAGCCGACGTTGTCACGAGTGTCGTGTCGATCGCGGAGGTGGCCCGTGCTCTCCGCGTCGCCGGGCTCGTCGCGGAGACCGAGGTCGACGATCTCGCGCACGTTCTCGACGGCGTGGCGCTCGTCGGCACCGACGTTGCGATCGCGAGAAATGCCGCCGGGTTCGCATCCGAGAGCCTTCGCCCGCTCGACGCAATCCATCTCGCTACCGCGATCGCGGTAGCGCCCGACGTGATGCTCGTGTACGACCGGAGGCTTGCATCTGCTGCCGCGGCGGCGGGGCTCGCGGTCGAGGCGCCCGGCGCCGACGGCTCCTGATCGAGGGCGCGGCGCGCAGCTATCCCCTCGGCAGCACGCTCCGGCGTACCCTGCGGCGGTGAGGATCATCGCCGGCAGCCGGAAGGGGCATCGAATCGGGGCGCCGAAGGGCGACACCACCCGACCGACGGGCGACAGCGTCCGTGAGGCGGCCTACAACCTGATCGGCCCGGTTGAGGACGCTACCGTGCTCGATTTCTTCGCCGGATCGGGCGCCATGGGCCTCGAGGCGCTCTCCCGCGGAGCGCGGCGGTGCGTATTCGTCGAGTCCGATCGCGCCGCGTGCGCGATGATCCGTGACAACCTCGAGAAACTTCGCCTGACCGGGGCGCTCGTGCTGGGCAAGGACGTCTTCCAGGCACTGCGGGAGGAGCGGGGGGCGGGGCGTTCCTACGATCTCGTGCTCGTCGACCCACCGTACGGTGCCTGGCCCGAACTCGAGCCGCGCCTGGCGGAGGCGCTGCCGACAGCGCTCGCACCGGACGGCCTGCTCGTGGTGGAGACTTCCGCGAAGGTCGAGCCCGAGCTTCCCCTCGCCCTCGTCACGAGCCGACGGTACGGCTCCGCACGTATTACGCTGTTCAAGCGATGATCACAGCCATCTGCCCAGGCTCGTACGACCCGGTCACCCTCGGCCACCTCGACGTGATCGGCCGGGCCGCCGTGACGTTCGACCGTGTCGTCGTCGGCGTCGTCCGCGACCCGCACAACAAGCAGACGCTGTTCACGGTCGAGGAGCGTGTCGCGTTCCTCGAGGAGGCGCTCGTCGGCCATGACAACGTCACGGTCGATGTCTTTCACGAGCTCGTCGTCGACTTCGCACGCAAGCACGACGCGAGGACGATGGTGAAGGGCCTGCGGGTCATCGCCGACTTCGAGTGGGAGTTTCAGATGAATCGCCTCAACCATCTGCTCGCACCGGAGATCGAGACGATGTACGTGATGTCGAGCCCGCAGTACAGTTTCATCTCGTCCAGCGGCGTGAAGGAGATTGCGTCGTTCGGCGGAAAGGTTGACGAACTCGTGCCCGAGGCCGTGGCCCGCCGGTTCAGGGAGTTGTTCCCGAACGGTCGACCCGGTGCGCCCCTTAGTCCCCAGGAATAGCATCCGCTGAGCCCCCAGGAGTAGGATCCACCCATGGACGTTCTCGTACTCATCGATAAGCTCGACGATCTCGTACACAACGCGAAGGCGGTGCCTCTCACCGATCAGGTGCGCATCGACCGCGAGGAGATCTACGACATCCTCGACCAGATGCGCGCCACGATCCCCGAGGAGATCAAGCAGGCCCGGTGGATCGTCAAGGAACGGCAGGAGATGCTCGCCGAGGCGAAGCGGGAGTGTGACCGCCTGATCGGCGAGGCGCGCGAGCAGGCGGTGCGCGCGGCGTCGCAGACGGAGATCGTGAAGATCGCCGAGCGGCAGGCTCAGGACATCGTCGACGATGCCCGCCGGCAGGCGCGCGAGACGCGACTCGAGATGGAGGACTGGGCCGACGGGATTCTCTCGACCCTCGAGGTCAATCTCGACAAGTTCCTCGTCGCGGTCAGGCGTGGACGAGAACGACTGCACGAGCGCTCGCAGGAATCCGTGATGTCCGGGATCGGCCCGATCGACCCGGTCGGCTCCGGCGCAGGCGACGACTCCTACGTCTAGCCTGGAGCCACCGTTTTGCGTGATCGCGGGACGAGATGCAACGCCTGCGCAAAACGGTGGCTCCAGGCTTAGATAATTGACGCGCATGCGTCGCTCGCCTGCCGCCGTCGCGGCCTCGGTCGCGCTCGCGCTCGTCCTGCTTGCGGCGGCAGACGGCGGCTACGGCCCAACCGCCTGGGGGCTCGGCACGATCGGAGCGCTCGCTCTGGTCGCGCTCTCGGCAAGTCGCGGGGCGCGGGTGGGGCGCTTCGACCTTCTGCTTCCGGGTGCGATCGCGGCACTCGGAGCCTGGCAGCTCGCGTCCCTGCTCTGGACGCGGTCGATCCCGTCGTCGGCACTCGAGCCGCAGCGTACGCTCCTCTACGCCACCGTTGTGCTCGCCGCCGTCATGGCGCTGCGCCCGGTGGATATGCGGCCCGCGCTCCTCGGCGTCGTCGCGGCAGCGCTCGTCGTCTCGTGCTGGAATCTCGCCTCGCTCCCGTTCGCCGGCAGTTCGACGGGCGACACGACGAAGCCGATCGGCTACGCGAACGCGCTCGCGTTGCTGGCGGTCGTGGGGCTCGTGCTGATCGCTGCGCTCGCGCCACGCACTCCTCGAGGCCTCGCGCTCGGAGCTGCCGCCTCGGCTCCGCTGCTGCTCGTCGCTGTGCTGGCGGAGAGCAGGGCTGCCTGGCCGGCCCTCGTCGTCGGGCTCGCCGCGGCGGCAGTCGTGGCCTCGGGGGCGCGACGGCGCGGCGCGCTGCTCGCCGCCGTCATCCTCACCGGCGTCACCGTCATGGTCGCCCTGGCCCTCGTCGGTAGCGCGGAGCGGCGCAGCTACTGGCGCGCCACAGCGGGCATTGTTGGCGCCCATCCGGTGCTCGGGACGGGCGGGGGCACCTGGCACGCCGAGTGGCTCGAGCGGCGCACCGTCGCGCTCGCCGCCCGGAACGCCCATTCGCTCCCGCTCGAGGCGCTCGCCGAGTTCGGCCCCTTGGGCCTCGCGCTCGTCCTCCTCGTCTTCTCCGTGCCACTCGCCGCCGCGGTGCGCGGCTCACCGTCGGCCGAGGCCGCGGGTGCCGCGGGGGCGGTGGCGGCCTTCGCCGTCCACGCCGCGGTCGACTGGCACTGGCAGATTCCCGCGGCGACGATCGGGGCGCTCCTCTGCGCTGCGACCCTTGTCGTCGCCGTGCGCGACGAGCGTCGGACACGGCGTTTGCCGGCGCGGGCGGTCACGCTCGTCGCCACTGCGGCCGGCGCCGGGGTCATGCTTGTCCTCGCCGGCTCCGTCACGAGCGATCGCGCCTCGCGCCTGCTCGCGCAGGGTGACTCGTGCCGGGCGGCTTGGTGGGCAGCCGTCGGCGCACAGCTACAACCGTGGGCGTCGGCGCCGCTCCTGACGCGGGCCGAGGCTGCCGTGCGGTGCGGCGACGAGGACGCGGCAGCGCGTGCGGTCGCGTCAGCGCTGCGACGCGATCCGCGCGACGTGGAGACGTGGCGCACGGTGGCCCGCCTGTCTACCGGGGCCGCGCGCCGGCGGGCCGAGGAGCGGTTGTGCATCCTCGACCCGCTTGGCGCGGGGACGGACTCGAGGCTCAGCGGGCGGTCGGGACCTGCACCAGCCTGTAACCCGTGATGCCGCCGAGCGGGTTGTCGCCCTGCTTGTAGGCCTTGACGAAGAACTGCACGCTGTAGCCGTTGCGGATCGGGAAGTCCGACTCGGGTTGCACCGTGTACCGGATCGTGCCGTCCTGGCCCGTTTTCGCGTCGTTCGGCGTCGACGTTACGACCGGCGTCGAGCGCAGGAAGACGAAGGCGTCACGCACGACGAAGCCGCGCGTGTCCTTGATCCGGATCGTGACCGTGATCGGCGTCGAGCGGGAGCGCACGGAACTCGGCGAAAACTGCACCGAGTCGACGATCAGGTTCTGGTCGGCCGGGATGCTCGTCACGGGGATCGAGATGAGCCCACCGGGGAGCGTGATGGCCCCCAACGGGCCAGTCGGCCCTGCGACCTTGGCGGACTGGTTCGACGTCGCCGAAGCGGTGCCTTGACTGTTGCGGCCGGTCACCTGCACGCGCAGGGTCTGGTCGACGTCCTCCTTCGCGACCACGTAGGTCTGCTGGGTCGCGTTTGGGATCTGCACGCAGTTCTGGCCGCCACTGTTACAGCGCAGCCACCGGAACTCGAACACGAGCGGCTGGTCACCCGTCCACGTACCGACGTTCGCGGTCAGGGTTTCGCCCTGCCTTGCCGTCCCGGCGATGGTCGGGGCGGCCGTGTTCTTTGGGGCGTACTGCGACTGCGCGGCGGTGCCCGATGTCGTGCCGAGCGACAGAAGTCCTGCCGCGACAAGCACGAAGATCGCGAGCGCGACCGGCGCCGCCACCCTCCGTCTCGAGGTGATGTCGTTCATCTGAACGTTCTCCCTTCAGTGGGTTCCCTCTCGTTCTACCCGGGCGGAAGCGTGATCATGCAAATCCGAACAGGTGCCTTACATGCGGCCCAAAAACTCTTTAGAACTCGAATCAGGATGGAGCCTTGTGCCGCCGGAACGTGCTGCGCGGCACGCTGCTTCGTCCTCGGTCGCCCCGATATGTTCCATATCGGGGCTCCCTGCGTCCTCGCATCGCACTCGCGCAGCACGCCCCGACGACGAACCGTCATTCTGATTCGAGTTCTTAGCCTGGATCCACCGTTTTGCGCGGGCGTTGCATCTCCGTACCGAAGGCGCGCCAGGGGCGCTCCCCGTCCGGGTGGGCCCCGTTTCTTCCCTGCCTGGCGGTCCCACCCGGACGGTGCGCTCCGCGCGGGGAAGGAGTGATGAAGGCTCCCGGCCTGCATCACTCCTTCCCCGCACGTCCTGACGACCCGGACGAGCGCCTCGCGATCACGCAAAACGGTGGATCCAGGCTAAGAACTCGAATCAGAATGACGGTTCGTCGCCGGGGCGTGCTGCGCGAGTGCGATGCGAGGACGCAGGGAGCCCCG
>JANOUB010000051.1:0-2825 GCA_031416615.1 Thermoleophilia bacterium | reverse complement strand
AACCTGCGCAAGAACATCGAGTTCCCGTTCGAGATCAAGAAGCGACCCGTCGACGAGGCGCGCGTCGAGATGCTGCTCCGAGAGGTCGGGCTGGACGGCTTCGAGAGCTCCTACCCGCGCGAGCTGTCGGGCGGTATGCAGCAGCGCGCCTCGATCGTCCGCGCTCTCGCGCCCGACCCCGGCGTGATGTTGCTGGACGAGCCCTTCGGCGCGCTCGACGCGTTCACACGCGACGAGATGAACCTGCTGTTGATGCGCCTCTGGTCGGAGACGAGCAAGACGATCGTCTTCGTCACCCACAACATCAGCGAGGCGATCTTCCTCGCCGACCGCGTCGTCGTCATGACGACCCGACCGGGGCGGCTCGCGCGGATCTTCGACATCGAGCTGCCACGACCCCGTACTGTGGACATGACGTTCACGTCCGAGTTCATCGAGTTGATCCAGGAGATCAAGCACGTGGTCGAGTTCGGTGGCAGGCACACGGTGGAGGTCGAGTGAGCGAGGTCCCGCGCGAGTTGCGTGACGAGATCCCGTCGTTCGACGACGGGCCGACCCACCACGACCACGGTCCCGTCGACTGGACAGGGTTGACGTCAATCCGCGGCGCGAAGAGCGCGCTCGAGATCGGCACTGTCATAGCGATCGCCTTCGGCGTGTTCTTCGGCCTCGAGGCGATCCTCCGGCTGAGCGATACACCGGCGTACATCTTCCCCAAGCCGACCGCGGTCGCCGCCGCCCTCACGGACGATTTCTGGCTCCAGTACGGCCATCACCTCTGGGTGACGCTGCAGGAGTTCTTCATTGGCTTCGCCATCGGATCGACCATCGGCCTGATCCTCGCGGCGGTGATCACGCAGAAGCCGTTCATCGAGAAGGTGGTCGCCCCTTACATCATCATCCTCGTCGTCACGCCGATGCTCGCGCTTGTCCCGTTTCTGCGGGTGAGCCTGATCCAGGGCGTCGGCATGTGGCCGATCATCACCGCCGTCGCCCTCGCGTCCGGGCCGATGGTGCTCATCAACGCCTCCACCGGCTTTCGCCGCTCCGATCTCGCCAAGATCGCGCTCGCCCGCTCCTACGGAGCGAGCACGTTTCAGGTGTTCCGCAAGATCCGCTTTCCGCTCGCGCTGCCGATGATCATCGTCGGCTACATGGTGGGAGCCATCTTCGGCCTGCTGACGGCGATCGGCGGCGAGATGGTCTCGGCCAGCGAGCAGGGCGGGCTCGGCCGCCAGCTCATCTACTTCTCGTCGCTGATCCGCATGGAGAACTTTGGCGCCGTGCTGGTGATCATCGAGGCTCTTGGACTTTCAATCTACTTCGTGTTCTACTTCATCGGCAAGCGCTGGGCCAGCTGGGAGACCTAGCCGGCGGCGCGCGACAGTAAGGAACGGAGGATCAGGCTATGGAGGAAACACCGTTCGGCGAGGGGGGCTTCAGTCGTCGCGGGCTTCTGAAGCGAGGCGTGGTTGCAGGGGTCGGAATGACTGCTCTCGCGGGTCTTGGTGTCGAGGCAGCGGGAGCGAGGCCAAGCGTCAAGGCGGCAGGAGTGAGGCGCAACGCAACCGACACCGTCCGCTGGGTCTCACCACGCGGCACGCTCGAGGTGATGGACGACTACAACCTGCTCGTCCCGAGGGAGATGGGGTACTACAAGACGCTCAACATCAATGCCAAGCTGACCCCCGGCGACGGCTCGGGCAACTTGGCGCTGATCGCCGCCGGCCAGATGGACATGGGCTATGCGTCGCCGGGCGTCTTCACCGCTTCCGTCGACGCCGGGGTGCCGGTGATCTCGATCTGGCAGCAGTACCCGGCGCAGGTGTTCGACTTCGTCCTCTCGGCGAAGAGCAAGCTCACGAACCCGCGGCAGCTGAAGGGGAAGACGATCGCGATCCACAACATCGCGTGGAAGAGCATCGTCGACCCGATGCTGGCAGAGGTCGGAGTCGACCCGAAGACCGTCAAGTATCGAGAGTTCGGCGGACAGTGGGTGCAGGCCGTATCGCTCGGTCTCGCCGACGCGGGGCTCGCGTGGGAAGGCCTCAGGGCCCAGTTGCTCGGCCTCGGCTACTTCGGCTCGGGTACCGGCGAGCTCAAGTTCCTGATCGGCTCGCAGTGGGGCTCGAAGGGCCCGTCCAACAGCTATCAGGTACGAAAGGCTGATCTCGACGACTCGCAGAAGGTAGACGCCTACACGCGCTTCCTCGCCGGCTCGGTGATGGGGTTCGAGTTCGCCCGCGTCAACCCGCGGGCCGCAGCCCAGATCACGTACGAGCAGTTCCCGGGTCTGCAGAAGGTGATGTCGCCTCAGGTGGCAGTCGACTCGTTGATGCAGCTCGCGAGCGGCTACCACACGTCACGTCGTCTGCCGCCGCACCTCTACGGCTACCACAGCCCGGCGACCTGGACGAAGTACCTGAACATCGTCGCGAAGCTCGGCCAGACGAAGACGAAGCTCACACTGGCCGGCGTGCTCACGAACGACCTCGTGCGGCCGGCCAACGCCAAGGCCGACAAGGCCCGCGCGAGGGCGGACGCGGCGAAGTTCAAGCTGAGCGCCGCGTTCAAGAAGACCACGCTCCCGAAGGGGCTGCCGCTGTAAGTCGTCGAATGGTGAGGTGCCCTGCATCCGTGGGGCGCCTCACCGTCATTAGGAGGAACTCATGCAGAACCGGCTGGCCGGGCACACCAACTCGTACCACACGTACAGCCACGACGAGGCGCTCGCCGGGATCGCTGCGGCCGGCTACCGCTACGTCGAGCTGTCGGCCGTCCCCGGCTGGACGGAACACGTCGACCTCGGCACACCGCCGGCCGAG
>JANOUB010000050.1:0-1929 GCA_031416615.1 Thermoleophilia bacterium | reverse complement strand
GGCGATCACCGGCGGGTACTTGTCGAGGCCGCCCTTGTTCCAGATCCGGCTGCCGAGATCCTTGTCGGCTGTCCACCCATTCCAGTAGCGGCCGTGGAAGCCGAGGTGGTTGAGCGTGTCGATGTGCGTGCCGCAGTGCGTATACATGTGGATCGAGTCGCCGCAGTACGAGTACTTCTCGTGGACGTGCGAGCCGACGCCCGAGAGGTTGTCGTTGACCGAGCCCTGCGGGGTGTGCGTCATCCAGATCCCGTAGCCGGGGTCGCCCGCCGCGACCCAGGAAGGCATGCCGATGAAGTACTCGACGTTGAGATCGAAGACGTGGCTGCCGTCGAGGTGACCGAGGATCGCGGCGTTCGTCTCGGGCGTGATCCAGTTGAGTCGCCCGATCTCGTCGTCGGGCCCCCAGGGGCTCTTGGACACTTTCAGGCCATCCTGCTCGTGGATCGCCTCGGGTACGAGCTCGGGGTCGGCCATGGCGCTGCGTCCTTCACGTCGACGGGATGTCGCGAAGAGCCTACTCGGTCGAGCGCGACGAAATGCGGGAGTTGGGGGTCTCCAGGGCAGAGCCACACGCCTGAGCACAGAGCGGCGCGAGCATCGATAATCGGTCGGTGTCCACACTCGCTCCGGTACTGGAGGAATTGCTTGCGACGGCGCGGGCAAGCCGCGTGACGTTGCGCCGTGGCGTCGACAGGCCGTCGCCGTTCCCGGTCGTCGAGGAGGCGCTCGCACCAGGCGTCGGGTCGCTCCGCGACGAGCGGACCGTGCACCTCCCGACGCAGCCCGTCGTGCGCGAGATGGAGCGCGGTCGCCAGGTCGTCCAGGACGACTGCGCGAGCTCCTACGACGACCCTGCCTTCCTGGCGATGCTCGTGACCTATGGCGGCCTCCGCGCGCAGATCGTCACCCCGATTCAGGTCGACGGCCGGCTCGAGGCGATCCTCTCGCTCCACCAGCTCGGCGCGTCGCGACGCTGGACGGACGATGAGATCGCCGCGGCAAGCGCCGCCGCGGACCGGCTACAGGAGCTGCTGTGAGAATCACCGCCGAGCACGCGCACAACCGCTGGCATCCCGACATCACGCCGGTGGCGCACGTCCGATCGGGCGACGTCGTCACGCTCGAGTGCCGCGACGGCCTCGACGGCCAACTGACGCGCGAGAGCACCCATGCGGACTGCGACGGGCCGGATCTCGGCGGTGCTCATCCGCTCACCGGTCCGGTGTTCGTGGAGGGTGCCGATCCGGGTGACGTGCTCGAGGTGGAGCTCGTCGGGTACGAGACGCCCGACTTCGGCGTCAATGCGGTGCTCCCGGGGTTCGGCTTCCTGGCCGACCTCTTCACCGACCCGTTCCTCGTTCCCTGGGAGCTCGACGGCACGCACGCCCGCTCTCGCGAGCTACCCGGGATCGCCGTTCCCGCTTGTGTCCACGCGGGCGTGATCGGCGTCGCGCCTTCGCACGCGCTCATGGAGGCGCAGCGCGCACGCGAGGAGCGGATCCGGGCCTCGGGCGGCCCCGTCGCCGAGTCGATGCCCGATAGCGCCGTGCCTGGCCTCGCGGCAAGTGGCCTGCGCACGATCCCGCCGCGCGAGACGGGCGGCAACCTCGACATCCGCCGCCTCGTCGCCGGCTCGACGCTGCTGCTGCCGGTGCACGTCCCCGGCGCGTTGCTCTCGCTCGGCGACGTCCACTTCGCGCAGGGTGACGGCGAGGTGTGCGGAACGGGGATCGAGATCGAGGCCGCGGTGACCGTCCGGCTCGGCCTGCGCAAGGCCCCGCGCTGGGTACCGCGTTTTCCTGCGTACCTCACGCCCGCGCAGCCGGGTCGCGCATGTTTCGCGACGACGGGGATCCCTGAGGAGCACGGCATGGACCTGACCGCCGCAGCGCGCGCGGCGCTCCTCGCGATGATCGACTGGCTCGA
>JANOUB010000049.1:0-1921 GCA_031416615.1 Thermoleophilia bacterium | reverse complement strand
GCCGGCGCACGTGCTCGTGGGAGCGCTGTCGCACTCGGGGCGGATCCGGGCGGTGTTCAGCGAGGGCGAGAGCTTTCCCGAGCTGGCCGCTGCCCTGGACGGGATCCTGCGTCGGTTTGGCGGCACGGCTCGCTGCTGGCGCACCGACCGGATGGCCACGATCGTGGCGCCTGGATCGGGTCGGTTGCGGGCCGAGGCGGCCGAGCTGGCCAAGCACTACGGCGCCACGGTCGCTATCTGTCCGCCGCGGCGGGCGCAACGCAAGGGTGTCGTCGAGGCCGCGATCCGTTATCTGCAGCGCTCCTGGTGGCGGACCGCGGCTGTTGCCACGCCTACGGAGGCGCAGGCGTCGCTCGACCGCTGGTCTGGGGAGGTCGCCGACCAGCGTCGCCGCGACGGCCTCACCGTCGCCGTGCGGGCGGCCGCGGAGCCGCTTTTGCCGCTGCCGCCGACCCCGTATCCGGCCGAGCTTCGGGTCGAACGGATCGTCTCGAGCAGTGCCCTGGTCGCGTTCGAGGGCAGCCGCTACAGCGTCCCGCCCAACCTGGCCGGCCAGACGGTGACTGTGCTCGCGAGGTTGGGGGAGCCGACGTTGCGTCTCGTCTCGGCCGCCGCTGTGCTGGTCGCAACCCACCGGCGGCTTCCTGCCGGCGCCGGCCAGCTCGTCAGGTTGCCCGCCCACCAAGCCGCGCTCGAGGAAGCGGTGCTGGCGGCCTTCACGACCAGGCCGCCCTGCCGACGCAAACCGAACCGGCCGCCCGGCGTCGAGGCGCTGGCGCTCGCGGCGGCACTCGCCCCGGAGGCATTGATCGAGGTCGCGATCCCGTCGCTGCAGCGTTACGCCGAGCTCGCGGGCACCCGATGAGCGAGCAGAGCGTCTACCAGCAGCTGCGCTCCCACCTCGCCTACCTGCGCCTCCAAGCGGCAGCCGAGCAGCTCGCCCCGGCCCTCGAGCAGGCCGAGAAGGAGAAGCCGTCCTACACTCGCTTCCTCGAACGGCTGCTCAACGTCGAGGTCGACGCGACCGAACAACGTCGGCTGCAGGGACGCCTCCGGTTCGCCAGCTTCCCCACCCAAAAGACGCTCGCCGAGATTGACTACGACGCCCAACCCGGCCTCGACCGCCAGATGGTCGAAGAGCTCGCGACCCTCCGCTTCGTCGAAGACAAAGGCAACGTGCTGTTGATCGGGCCGCCCGGAGTCGGCAAAACGATGCTCGCGGTCGCACTAGGACGCAAGGCAGCCGAAACGGGCTACCGCGTCTACTACACCACCGCCGCCGACCTCGTCGCCCGCTCCCAACGAGCAGCACTCGAGGGCCGCTGGCAAACCACAATGCGCTTCTGGAACGGGCCCGCCCTGCTGATCATCGACGAGCTCGGCTACCTGCCGCTGCCGGCCGAAGCAGCAAGCCACCTCTTCCAGGTCGTCAGCCGCCGCTACGAACACGGCTCGATCATCCTCACCACCAACCGCGGCATCGCCTCCTGGGGCGAAATCTTCGACGACACCACCGTCGCCACCGCCATCCTCGACCGGCTCCTCCACCACGGCACCGTCCTCACGATCAACGGCCCCTCCTACCGAATGCGCCGCCACCAAGAACGGATCGAAACCCTCCGCAGCGGCCTCAACACAACATCAAAGGGTGGGGAATTCGCGTGAGCACATCTGGGGAAAACGGATGAGCCTTGACACGAGCGCGTCGACCGGGAGTTCGGTTGCGTCCGTCGCGGACGGGAAGCCGTGCGGATGACCAACGTCCATGCGACGAGTCTACGGTCCGGTCGGGCGTTTGAGAGCAAGGTTCGGCGCATTCTTCAACGTGTCGGACTAGAGACAGAGCGCAGACGAGTTCCTGCTCGCCGAACCTCGACCACGACGAGAGACGCTCTTAAGTGCAAGCCGCGAATTACCGACA
>JANOUB010000048.1:0-9648 GCA_031416615.1 Thermoleophilia bacterium | reverse complement strand
GAACACGGTCAGGGGTCCCCGAACGGCAACGACCGTGAGCGCGATGCCGAGGTCGGCGATGAGGACGTGCTGGAGCATGTGCGCGCTCTGCAGGTAGCGCTCTCCGATGGCGTCGAGCGGTGAGACGATCGCCAGAACGGTAACGAGTACGCCGGCCACGAAGAGCGGGATCCGCGTCCATGGCGCGAGGTCGGCGCGGCGACGGTGCAGCCGTCGCCAGCCGTGGAGGAAGAACGCGATCGCGACCAGCGCGCCGCCGAGCACGACTGGCTGGAACGACCAGGCGCGCCACAGGTTCTCGGTCGCGAGCACGGCAGCCACGGAGGCAGGCTAGCGCCTGTCAGCTGCGCGAGAGAACGGCCCGCGCCGCAGCCCGGCCGGAGCGAATAGCGCCCTCCATGTGCATGTGCCCGACGCCGGCGAGGTCGGTGCACGCCCAGTGGATCGGCCCGACGGGGCGGTTGAGGTCGGGCCCGTGGCGCGACAACCCGCCGATCCCGAAGGTCGCGGCGTAGGCGCCGCGCGTCCACTCCTCCTGCGACCAGTCGCGCTCGATCACCTCGACCGCCTCGAGCGCGCGCGGCCCGAAAAAGCGCGCAAGGCCTTCGAGGACGAGACGCTTTCGCTCGTCCGCGTCGAGCCGCTCGGCCGCCTGCGCCTTCTCCCCCGCGAGGAAGGTGCAGAGCACACCCGGCCGCCCGGCCGGGGGAGTGTTGTCGTACACCTCGCGGACGAGCTGGTAGGGGGCGAACCCCTCGCCGGCGAGGCCTTCGGCGCGCCAGAACGGCTCGTCGTAGACCGCGAGCACCTTGATCACGTCGCCCTGCGTCATCGCCTGGTGCAGGCGCATGCGCCACGCGGGAAGAGATGGCTCGAAGCGGATCAGCCCGGCCACGTTCGGGGGCACGGCGACGATGACAGTACGAGCGGTGACGCTGTGGGAGCCTGCTTCGACCTCGACGCCACCGTCGGTCCACCGCAGCGTGCGCACGGGAGCGTCGAGCACGACGCGATCGCCGAGCCGCTCCGCGAGTCGCAGCGGGATCAGCTGCGAGCCGCCGACGACTCGCGAGTGGAGGCAGAGGTCGGGCTCGAACAGGTTCGCGACGCTGCCGGCGCCGGCGACGGTCGCGAGCGCGCTCAGGACGGAGAAGATGTCGGCCGGCTTCGTCATGTACCCGCCGGCCATGAAGGCCCGCAGGAGGTCGCGCGCGAGGGTGTCCTCGACCTCGGCCGCCAGCCACTGCTCGAAGGTGATCGCATCGAGCTCCGCCGCGCGCGCATGCTCCCACGGTGCCTCCGGATCGAGCTCGGCCACGAGGGCGTCGAGCTTTGCGACCGCGGCGTCGTAGGCGAGGGCCGAGACCTCGGGCAGTGGGTCGTGCTCGTCGTCGTGGCGATGCAGTACCCCGTCGGCGTCGATGTAGAGGTGGTCGCCTTCGCGGTAGGCGTGGAAGGTCTCGATCCCGAGCTCGGCGAGCAGCGCGTGCATCTCGCTCTGGTACGGCGCAATCCACTCCCCGCCGAGCTCGTTCGGCTCGCCGCCTAGCTCGATGTTGAGCAGGCGTCCACCGACGCGGTCGCGCGCCTCGAGCACGACGACGTCGCGGCTCGCCGCAACGAGATCGGTCGCAGCGACGAGGCCGGCAAGTCCTGCGCCCACAACGACGACATCTGCTTTCTGCTCCCTGACCATCTGGTCAGGTGATCCTCTCATATCGGGGATCTAAGACGGTCCGGGCGGCATCTCGCCGACGGGCCATCGACGCGGATCAGTGGCATGGGGCGCTCCTTCGCTCGTAGGTGGACTCGATCCTATGATGCTCGGAGCGAGATGCGCGCCCGGATGGGCCTGCGCGCGGCGGCGGCCGCTACGTGAGACCCCGGAGACCGGCTGAAGCCGGTCACCACCGAGCGCGCGTTGGCCTTTACCGCTCGACGTGCAGCGACCCGTTCAGGTCGCCGAGGACGAGATCGCGTTCGCGGTCGCCGATGTGGTCGAGCGGGACGGGGGCAAGTGCCTCGATGAAGGTGACTCCGCCCGCGGAGAACAGCTCGTGCTCGACGCCACGGTTGACGACGCAGGCGTCGCCGGGGCCGATCTCGCGGGTCTCGTCGCCGACCGTCATCGTCAGCGACCCCTCGAGTACGAGCATCGCCTGCTCGGTGTGCTCGTGGCTGTGCCGCTGCACGGTCGTCCCCGGCTCATAGGTAACGCGACCGAGGAACACCTGGTCGCCTGCGATCGGGTGGAGCCCGACCCCCGGGAAAATGGGGAAGGGCTCCACGCCGATGAACGACCGGAAGGCCGAGCCTGCCATCAGGCGGCGGCCCCGAACGTGATCCCGCTCCCGACGGTGTTCACCGACAGCTCGCTGTCGAAGACGACGGTCTTGCCGTCACGCTTCGGCTCGCCGCTGCCGGCTTTCTTCGCCAGGAGCGCCCGCAGGACGCGTTCCGGCGTGATCGGGAGCTCCGTCACCCAGACGCCGACCGCGTCGAACACGGCCGTTGCGATCGCGGGTGGTTGGGCGTTGTTCGCCATCTCGCCGATCCCCTTGGCGCCGTACGGGCCGTCGGCGGAGGGGTTCTCGATGATGATCGTTTCGATCTGCGGCAGATCCTCCATGCCCGGTGCCAGGTACGCCCCGAACTGACTGCCTCGGTGCTCGACCGAAGGGTAGTACGGGTAGCAGTTCTCGAGCACACCGAGGCCGAGCCCCTGCACGGCGCCGCCCTCGATCTGTCCTTCGACGAGCGTCGGGTTGATCGACCTGCCGACGTCGTAGCACTGCCATAGGTGCATGACGGTGACGACCCCGGTCTCGTCATCCACCTCGACCTCGGCCGCGCACGAGGCGTACGAGATGGCCGAGTGGGGAGGGAGGTCGACCTTGCCCGTCTCCGGCTCGACGATCGTCGCATACGGCTTCAGCTGCGCACCGGTGCCGGTGATCAGCTCGCCGTACGTCCACGTTGCGGCGGCAGCAACGTCGGGCACGCTGATCTTCTTCTGCGGTGCACCCTTGGCGAGAACCTCGCCATCGACGATCTCCAGGTCGGCCGGGTCGATCTCGAGCTCCTTGCCTGCGATCTCGAGGATCTTCTGCCGCACGTTCTCGGCGGCCTTCTCGGCCGCCTTGCCCGCGACGAATGTTGCCCGTGAGGCGAACGTGCCGGTGCAGACAGGCGACGAGTCGGTGTTCGAGTTGTCATAGGTGATCCACTCGTACGGGACGCCGATCGTCTCGGCCACGATCTGAGACTGGATCGTCTTCGAGCCGTTGCCGATGTCAGACGTACCGGCGAACACGTCGATGCGGCCGTCCGGCTTGACCTTGATCCAGGCCTGTGACGGGTCGCCGTTCTGATTCATTCCGGTGGGGTACTCGATCGCCGCGAAGCCGCGGCCGGTCTTGACTGCCATGGTCGTCTCCTAGCTCACGTCGGAAGAAGCGTTGTAGGGGAGACGGCGCAGCCTCTCCCGGGAACGAGCGAATGCACTGCCAGCCTCAGGGGCAAACAGGCGTAACGTTGTGAGACACCGCACTAGTGGGCCTCCGGGTTTCCGAGTTGGCCGACGAGGTGCTCCGGGAGGAGATCGCCTGACCTCTGGTCGCGGGTCATCGCCTTGTAGTCAGGCGACAGGTCGTGACCGACGGCGTCGGCGATCGCGAGGATCGTCGGCACGGTCGAGGGGTCGGTGTAGGCGATCTGGTTCGGCGAGGTGTCGCCGATCCGGTTCGCGTTCTTGAGCCTCAACTCATACGGGTCGATGCCGAGCTCGAGTGCGATTCGGCTCATGTGCGTCTCGGTCGCGAACGACACCGACGTAACGCCGAAACCGCGCATCGCGGACGTCGGCGTGCGGTTCGTGTAGACGACGTACCCATCGAACTCGAGGTTGGGGATCGAGTAGGCGCCGGTGTGGTGGAAGCTGTGCTTCGTCAGGCCGTACGGCGAGAACCGCGAGTACGCGCCCGAGTCGTGCAACGTCAGCATCTTGCGGCCAAGGATCCAGCCGTCCTTCGTGACCGCATCGGCCACCTCCATGTGCCAGGGAGCCCGAGTCGACGAGTAGAGGAACTCCTCTTCGCGCGTCCAGCGCCACTTCACGGGCTTGCCCGACTTCTGCGCGAGCAGGGCACACATCGTCTCGGTGGCCGTGTCTACCTTGCCGCCGAAACCGCCGCCGACCGTGCCGCCGACGACCTTCAGCTTGTTCAACGGCACCTGCAGGTGCGCTGCAACGACGCCCATCGAGAAGTACAGCGCTTGCGTGCAGGAGTAGATCGTGAGCCGGCCGTTGGCCTCGGGCACGACCTGGCACACCTGGGTCTCGATCGGGGCGTGCTCGATCGCTGCCGGACGGTAGACGCCCTGCACGATCAGGTCGGCCCTGTCGAATGCCTCCTCGATGTTGCCCTTGCGGATCTGACGACGATCCATCTCGCCCTCGAAATGCGTGTACCAGTTGCCGTCCCGGTGGATCTGCGGAGCACCCGCATCGAACGCCTTGCGGATGTCGAAGAGGGCAGGGCGTTCCGCGAAGTCGGCGGTAATCGCCTCGACGGCAGCCATGGCAGCTTCTTCATCGGGTGCGGCGACGATCGCGATCGGCTGCCCCAGGTAGCACACCTCGTCCTTGGCGAGCCGCGGCGCGGCGGTCGGCACCCCGCGCCCCGAAAGGTGCCCGTACTCGAGCAGGGGCACGTCCTCCCACGTGATCACGTGGACGCCCTTCATCGCTTCGGCCTTGCTCGTGTCGAGGTTCGTCATCGTGGCTCTGTGAACGGGTGACCGGAATGCCTTGACCCAGAGCGTGCCGGGTACCCGGACGTCGTCGACGAACACGGTGCGCCCGGTCGCATGGGCGACGCCGTCGTAGCGGGGGACGCGTGCGCCGACCGCCTTCATGCCACACCTCCAAGGTTCGTCATCGCAGCGCCTGCCGCCGTGACGGAGAGATCGAACGAGTCGCCGCGCGCCGCAGCCGCAACCGCGTCGATGATCTTCACGTACCCCGTGCAGCGGCACACATGGCCGCCGAGGGCCTCTTGAATCGCCTCGTGATCGTCGCTGCCGCCACGGTCGATGTACGCCTGCGCGGCCATCATCATCCCCGACGTGCAGAAGCCACATTGCGCGGCGTAGTGATGTGTGAACGCCTGTTGCACCGGCGCCATGTGCTCCGGTGAGCCGAGCCCTTCGACCGTGGTGATCGAGGCGCCGTCGACCGAGGCGATTGGGGTGAGGCAGGATCGGCGGGGCTCGCCGTCGATGAGCACGGTGCAGGCACCGCAGCCGCCCTGCTCGCAACCCGCCTTCGGGCTCGTGATCCCGAGCTCCTCGCGGAGAACGTCGAGCAGGCTTGTCAGGGCCCCACTGCCGATCGCGGTATCGATCCCGTTGACCGTGAGGTTCATGCGGACTCCTCGAGTTGGGTGAGAACACGGCGGACGAGCACAGGCAAGGTCTGCTCGCGGTACCAGGCAGAGGCGAGTGCATCGTCAGCGAACGAGACATCGCCGGCAGCGGCGCTTCCTGCCGCCTCGATGTCCGAGGCGGCCGCCTCGGCGGAACGGAGACGCGCACCTGGGCCGGCAAGGCCGGTTGCAGCGAGCCGAATCGTTCCGTCGGTCGCCCGAACACCGGTGACTGCAAGCACGGTGTACTCGTGCGTGTGCGGATACTCGAGCACCGAGAACGCTGATGCAGCCGGCTGCTGGAAGGTGACGTCGAGAACGAGTCGTCCCTGCCGATGCGCTAGGAAGTCCTCGATCGGCTCGGTCAGCTCACCGCCGGAGCCGGCGGAGCGGACCTGCGCGTCGAGGGCGAGTAGGGCACCCTGGAGGTCGCCACGCGGCGCTTCCGGACCCTGTCCGGCGCAGAGGTTTCCGCCGACCGTGCCCTGGCCGCGGATCTCATAGTCCGCAAGATTCCGGGCACAGGCCGCAAGCGCCTGAGCCTGCTCCGCCAGGCCGAGCAGAGCGCTGATCGGCGTCGTCGCACCAATCGTGATCGTGTTGCCGTCGATCGTGATCCCGTCGAGGCCTGCGTGCGACAGCAGGAGCACGCGGTCAGGGCTGAGCCGGCCGTAGGTCATCTCCGGCACGACGACGGTCCCGCCGCCGATCACGGTTGTCGAGGCTCCGTCGCCGAAGAGCGAAACCGCCTCTGCCGGGGACGACGGCACAAGTACCTGAGGAGCCATCTCGTTCCTTTCTCGTTCGCGTTCCGGTTACGACTGCTGTTTGCCGCCGATGCCCCAGTGGCTCGGTGCGATGCCCTGGATCACGACCTGAATGTGCTCCGGCGCTGCGCCGCTCGACTCGGCGAGAGCGTTTGTGAGCGCCTCGATCATCTTGGGCACCGACTCCTCGGTGACACGGCGGTCGTACAGTTTGACCTCGATCATGGGCACGATGTGGCCTCCTTCGGCTCGGCCGGCCCGACAACGGGCTCGACGCTAGGGGATATCAGGACAGTGTGACGTTGTCGTACCGTTAGCGCAACGCTATTGTCCCACGCGCGATGGCACTTGTCGAGAGCACCGAGCAACGGGTGGCCGAGGGCGCGCGTCGTGCGATCGCGGCGGGCGGGTGGCAGGCGGCGACGCTGACCCGAATCGCCGACGAGGCGGGCGTCTCGCGCATGACGCTGCACCGCCGCGGCCTTGGTCGAGAGGAGATCTTCGCCCTTCTCGCTCGTGACTACGAGGAGGCGTTTCGTGTCGCCTTGTGGCCGGCGGTGACGGGCCGCGGCACGGGCGCCGAACGGCTCCAGGCGATGCTCGTTGCGGTCTGCGAGGTGACCGAGGATCATCTCTCGTTCCTGGCCGCGCTCGACGAGGAGTCGGACAAACGGTTCTTCCACGAGTCCGACGACGTGGTGCGCTCACGCGAGGGGTACATCAACCCGATCGAGCGTCTGCTTGTCGACGGCATCGCAGACGGCTCGATCAGGCCGGTCGAGGTGGAGGAGACGGCGACGGTCATCGTCAACGCCGTCGACCGCACCTACCGCCACCTCCGTCGGGCGCACGACTGGGATCCGCCGCGCTCGCGTCAGGTGCTGATCGAGCTGCTGCTCCGCGGTCTGCTGCCGGGATAGCCGGCCGGTCAGCCAAACGGCGGCGCCGCGTAGACGCCGGGCTCGATCGTCGCCGGATCCGGGGCGGGCGCCTGCTCCGCCTCCGCGAGGCCCGCTGCCACCTCGGCTGCGGCCGCGTCGCGCATCCCGTCGATCGCGTCGGAGCCAAAGCCGTCGAGCGCCAGCCGCGCCGCGAGGCGGCCGACCGGGTCATAGCGTTCGGCGAACTCCTCGCGCATCCCGAACGGCATGTAGCGCGCATCGTCGTGTCCGGCGTGGCCGTGCATCCGCACCGAGAGCGCTTCGACTGCCTGAGGGCCGTTGCCGTTGCGGGCCCGTTCGACAGCTGCGCGCACAGTGTCGAGGACCGCCAGAGCGTCGGTTCCGTCGACACGCTCGGCGGGGATCGACCAGCCGCCGTACACGCGCTGCGCGATGTTCGTATTCACCATCTGCCGTGAGACCGGCGTCGAGTACGAGTACCGGTTCGACTGAATCACGAACACGGCCGGCACCTGCCACACCGCCGCGAGGTTGAGTCCCTCGTGCGTGTCACCGACCGAGAACGCACCCTCCCCGAGAAAGGTCATCGCAACGCGGCGCTGCCCGCGGCGCTTGAACGCGAGTGCTGCGCCCGTGACGACGGGCACCAGGTCACCGAGCATCGAGACCAGCGGGAAAACTCCTCGCGCCGGTGCGCCGAAGTGCATATTGCCGTCGCGCCCGAAGGTCGGGCTCGTGCCCTTGCCGAAGAAGTTGCGGAAGGCGTCGGCCGGGGTCGCACCGCGCGCGAAGTGGCAGGCGAGCTCGCGGTTGAGCGGGGCAACGACGTCGTCGTGGCCGAGCGCGAGTCCGGCGCCGGCTGCGACTGCCTCCTGCCCGCGGCCCGTGTACACCGAGCCGGGAATCCGGCCCTGGCGGTAGAGCGCCAGCACGCGATCCTCGAACAGGCGCTGCAACAGGACGAGCCGGAACAGCGCCACCCGCTCGGCCGAGCCGATTGACGGTGCTTCGGCGCATGGTTCTATCGGCATTCGTGTACACCTCTCGACTGATCCACCGGAAACCGGTAGGGGACAGGCGCATGCCTGTCTCGGTAGCGAGCAGATGCACCACTTGCCCGTGGGGCAGACCGGCTCGATGATGTGAGACGACGCACTAGTAGGCCAGAAGCTCGTCGACGGCGGCGATCGTCGAGTCGATCGAGGGCATGTATGCGTCCTCGAGTTCCGGTGCGAACGGCACGGGTGTATCCGGGGGTGCGTGCAGGGCGGGAGGCGCGTCGAGGTGCTCGAAGGAGCGGCGGGCGATCAGGGAGAGGATCAGCCCGGCAGCACCGATCGAGCCGGCGGCCTCCTGTACCACAAGGACGCGCGATGTCTTCTCCACCGAGGCGAGAATCGTCTCCTCGTCGAGCGGCCAGACGGTGCGGAGGTCGACCACCTCGATGTCGGCGTCAACCTGGTCGGCGGCAGCGAGCGCCATCGCGACGCCCGAGCCGTACGTGACGATCGTCGCATCGGCGCCCACGCGCGCAATTGCGGCCGGCCCGATCGGCGTGCGGTGCCCCGTCTGTGGTGCGTCGGCCCGAAGCGTCCGGTAGAGCCGCTTATGCTCGAAGTAGAGGACAGGGTCAGGATCATCGATCGCCGCCCGAAGCAGGCCGTAGGCGTCCTCGACGGTGCCAGGGCACACGACCTTGAGGCCGGCGGTACCGACGAACCAGCCCTCGGGCGAGCCGGCGTGGAACGGCCCGCCCCGCACCCCTCCGCCGGTCGGGCAGCGGATCGTGATCGGGATCGGCTGACCTGACCGCCAGTGCGTCTTCGCGGCGACGGTGACGATCGGGTCGAAGGCGCACGTGATGAAGTCGGCGAACTGGAGCTCGACGACGGGGCGCTCTCCCATCCAGGCGGCGCCGATCGCCGCGCCGACAAACCCCTCTTCCGCGATCGGCGTGTCGATCACACGCGATTCGCCGAATTCGTCGAACAGGCCGGCCGTCACCCCGAACGCTCCTCCGAACGCACCGATGTCCTCGCCGAGGAGGAAGACGCGATCATCCTCGCGCATCGCGTCCTGCAGCGCCGAGCGGATTGCCTCGAGGTACGTGATCGTGCCGGCGGGCGCATCGCCCGCCGGGGCGCCGGGAGCTTCCAGGTGGCCGACCGTCGTCACGGTCGGGAGCCTATTCGATCCACGTCTTGCCAGCCGGCGCGGGCGTAGCAGGCGACCGTAGCCTGGATCCAGGCTTAGCGAGCGTTACGAGGAAGTTGCACGCGCACGTAGTTTCCCCTCATGTGCATTCGGTGTCCGTACTGATGACGGTGCCCGCCCTGGCGTCGAGGATTTATGTATCTGGTCAGCAAGATTATGCGTATCTGGCCAGCAACTAGAGGAGGGTTCGATGAGACCTCGAAAAGTGATCGTTGCCCTCGCAGGGACGCTCGCTCTGGCTTCTGTTGCGGTTTCGCTTGCGTTCGTCGGGACGAGCGATGCGACAACAGCTGCAGCAACCCGCACGCTCTACGTGTCTGCGGTGGAATGGAAGGGCTC
>JANOUB010000047.1:0-1663 GCA_031416615.1 Thermoleophilia bacterium | reverse complement strand
GCACCGCTGCTGTGTAGCTCAGCCGGGAGAGCGGCGCCCTCACAAGGCCTGTCGGTCGTGGGTTCGAGCCCCACCGCAGCAACTGCGGTGCCCCCGGGGCGCCGCACGACGCCTCCGTTGCTCAGTGGACGAGAGCGCCCGGTTTCGACCCGGGAGGCCGCGGGTTCGACTCCCGCCGGGGGTGCTGGAGGGCAGCGCCACGTCCGCTCGCGGTTCTCTGTGTGGCACGCTCTGCTCTCGCCCTCGAGGTGGAGACGGCGACCGTCCCGGGTGTCTAGCTCAAGCAGGCAGAGCACCGGCCTCTTAGAACTCGAATCAAAATGAGTTTGCGAGTCGTCGGTAGCAGACGAGGCAGCATCCGATCGCGAGGAACGCCTCGTGGATCTCGTGGCGGCGGTCGTAGCGGACGAGGAGGCGTTTGAAGTGGTGGAGCCAGGCAAAGGTGCGTTCGACGACCCAGCGCACTTGGCCGAGGCCGGTGCCGTGCGCGGTCTTGCGGCGCGCGATCATGGGCGTGATCCCTCGAGCGCGGAGGAGCCGTCGGTACTTGTCGTGGTCGTAGCCTCGGTCGGCATAGACACGGTCTGGTCGCGTGCGTGGCCGTCCGACGCGGCCCTTGACCGCCGGCACGCGGTCAAGCAGCGGGATCAGCTGGGTGACGTCGTTGCGGTTACCGCCGGTAACAGAGAACGCGAGCGGGATCCCGGTGGCATCGACCAAGAGGTGGTGCTTCGATCCGGCTCTGCCCCTGTCCACTGGGCTCTTGCCCGTTTCGGAGCCCCCTTTTTTGCCTGGATGTGGCTGCCATCGACGACCGCTCGTGACCACTCGATCTCGCCCGCCTGGTGCAACCGGACGAGCAACAGCGTGTGCAACTCGTCCCACACCCCGGCCTGTTGCCACTCATCGAGCCGCCGGCGGCAGGTCGCTCCCGAGCCGAACCCGAGCTCCAACGGCAGATGCCGCCACGCGATCCCCGTACACAGCACAAACAGAATCCCGCCCAACGTTTCGCGATCCCCGAGCCGCTTCCGACCCGGATACCGAAACCGCCTGGTCGTCGTCGGCAACAGCGGCTCCAACAGCTGCCACAACCCATCCGGCACATCCCACGGCCTCGAAGTAGCCATCAGCATCCCCTTCAGCTTGACAACGGATGCCGACGGCTTCGCCAACCACGACCGGGTCCCTTCATTTTGATTCGAGTTCTTAGCCTGTCTCCTGGGTCAGCGGTTCTCCTGGGTCAGCGGTTCTCCTGGGTCAGCGGTTCTCCCGGGTTGCTCTGGGTTGCTCTCCTGTGTCCGACGTAACCCTCCCGGGCTCCGCGTCGTCTAACCTCGCGACGTGGACAAGGGCATCCTCCTCGTACGCACGACCGACCTCGGGCGCATCTCCGTGTCGTCGGACGCGATCGCGCAGGTCGTCGGCCACGTCACTGCCGAGAGCTACGGCATCGTGGGGATGGCGGGGCGACGCTTCCCGCGCCTCCCGGGTCGCGATCGCATCACCGACGGCATCGAGGTGAAGTCCCGCGAGAGCGGCCTCGAGATCGATCTCCACAGCGTCGACGAGGACGGCCTCAATCTCGCTGAAGTCGCCGCGACGGTTCGTACGCGCGTCGCCTACGAGGTCGAACGCCAGACCGGCCATCCGGTCGCGCTCG
>JANOUB010000046.1:0-1916 GCA_031416615.1 Thermoleophilia bacterium | reverse complement strand
CGAGACGGTCGCGGTGTCGCGCTCGAGTGGCGGGACCACCGTGCGTCGCGAACTGCCCGACCGCTGGAGCGAGGGTCTCGGCGAGCTCCTCGGTCATGTGGTCGGCGACGGCTGGTTGACGGACGTTCAGACAGGATGGGTCTACGGGGGCGACGACATCGAGGACGGGCTCTGTGGCTCCCACGAAGGGATGCTGCGCGAGTTGATCGGCGGCATCTCACGGCAGGTGATGCAGAACGGCACCGTGCAGCTACGCGCGGGCAGCAAGGGCGTGCGTACCTTCTTCCGGTTGCTCGGCGTGTCGTCCGCGCTCGCCCCCGACAAGCGCGTTCCGCATTCGGTCTTCTTCGCCCCGACCGAGGTGCAGGCGGCGTTCCTGCGCGGGCTGTTCGGCGCCGACGGGTGCGTCTCGCGTGTCGAGGGCGGCAAGGCGAACCGCTACGCCGGTCTAGGGAGCCGTAGCGAGGCGCTGCTCAAGGACGTCCAGCGGCTGCTGAACGCTTTCGGGATCCGCGGTCGCATCTATCAGACCGGCGGCCCGGAGCAGGCATTCACGTACACACGTGTCGACGGAACCCACGTGACGTACTCCTCGGACGGGGGCTTCGACCTCCGGATCACCGGCTCGGACCTCGAACGGTTCGCCGAGGCGATCGGCTTCTCCACACCCCGGAAGCAAGCCTCGCTCGAGGCGCTGGTCACAGGGACGACGCGCTATGCGACGAAGTCGGGTACATCGCTCGTCTCGCGCGAGGACGACGGCCAGGAGGTCGTCTACAACCTCACCGAGCCGTTGCACCATTCGTACATCGTCGACGGCATGGTCGTGGCGAACTGCAGCGAATATATGTCGATTGACGACAGCGCCTGCAACCTCTCCTCGCTCAACCTGATGAAGTTCCGCAAGGAGGACGGCGAGTTCGACGTGCCCATGTTCGAGCAGGCCGTCGATGTGATGTTCCTCGCGCAGGAGATCATCGTCGGCTACTCGTCGTACCCGACGCCCGAGATCGGCCGCAACGCGCTCGCGTTCCGCCAACTAGGGCTCGGCTACGCAAACCTCGGTGCCCTGCTGATGGCACGCGGCCTGCCGTACGACTCGGACGAGGGCCGGGCCTACGCGGCGGCGATCACGGCGATCATGACGGGACGCGCCTACCGCAAGTCGGCCGAGATCGCGAAGCGCATGGGCGCTCACGCGGGCTACGCGGAGAACGCGGCGGCGATGCTGGGGGTGATCTCGAAGCATCGGGCGGCCGTCGGGAACATCCAGCACACCGATTCGGTGCCGGCGGACATGCTGTCGGCGGCACGCAAGGCCTGGGACGACGCGCTCGATATTGGCGAGATAAATGGCTTCCGAAATGCGCAAGCCAGTGTTTTAGCGCCGACTGGAACTATTTCTTTTATGATGGATTGTGATACCACTGGCGTTGAGCCTGATTTCTCTCTGGTGAAATCGAAGAAGCTCGTCGGCGGCGGTGAACTCACGATCGTCAACAAGACGGTGCCGATGGCGCTCGGCGAGCTCGGCTATGCGACCCGCGAAGTCGAGGAGATCGTCGCCTACATCGACGAACGCGGCAGCGTGATCGGCGCGCCGCACCTGAAGAACGAGCACTACCCCGTGTTCGACTGCGCGATCGGCGCGCGCCCGATCCACTACATGGGGCACGTGAAGATGATGGGCTCGGTGCAGCCGTTCATCTCGGGAGCGATTTCGAAGACAATAAATATGCCCGAAGAGTCCACGGTCGACGACATCTCGCACCTGTTGATCGAGGCCTGGCAACTGGGCGTCAAGGCGATCGCTATCTACCGCGACAACTGCAAGGTGGCGCAGCCGCTGTCCGGGGCGAAGGACACCTCGGAAGCGGGTATTATCGCGCAGATCCACGCGCTCGGCGGCGTCGTCC
>JANOUB010000045.1:0-2160 GCA_031416615.1 Thermoleophilia bacterium | reverse complement strand
AAACTCGGGCCACGCGACCTCGCCGTCTGCGCCGTGCAAAGGGCGGTCGGTGCGACGACGGTCGGTGGCACACTGACCGCAGCCGCGGCGATCGGGATTCGCTTCATGGGTACCGGCGGCCTCGGCGGTGTCCACCGTGGCTTTCCGACGCCGCCCGACGTCTCCGCCGATCTTGCCGCAGCGGCGCGCATCCCCGCGCTCGTCGCGTCGTCAGGCGTCAAGTCGCTACTCGACGTGCCCGCCACGGTCGAGCTGCTCGAGACCCTCGGCGTTCCCGTGATCGGCTACCGCACCGACACGCTGCCCCTATTCTACGACGCTGCCGGCGGCCCGCCCGTGTCAGCGCGCGCCGACGACGCCGCCGAAATCGCGCGGATCGCCGACGCCCACTGGCGTCTTGGCGGTAACACCATCCTCGTGGGGCGGCCTCCCACGGAGAGCCTCGACGTGACACCGTTGATCGAAGAGGCCGTGGCGGCTGCAGCACGCGATGGGGTCAGCGGCCAGGCTGTGACCCCGTTCGTTCTGGCGTACCTGCACGAGCACTCCGGTGGCGAGACGCGCCGCGTCAACCGTGATCTCATCGTCGCCAACGCCGGCCTCGCCGGCGAGATCGCCGCCGCCCATGCAGCCCTCTGACGAGGGGCCTCCTGTGAGTCTCTACGACAGCGTTCGCGACCTACCGCTGACGATCGAGCGCTATGCCCTCGACGGGCTCGAGCAACATATCTCGAGCACATTCCTTCGCAAGACGACCGTGATCCGCCTCTCGGGTGGTGGTGAGGAAGGCGTCGGGGAGGACGTCACCTACGAGGCGGGCGAGCAGGATCTCCAGCAAACACGCGGCGCTGTCCTCCCGTTGAGCGGAGCCTGGACCCTCCACACGTTCTCGGAGCTCCTCGAGACGCTGCCTCTCTTCGATCATGACCCCGAGCAGCACGCTTTTCTCGACTACCGCCGCTGGGCCTTCGAGAGCGCGGCACTCGACCTTGCGCTCCGCCAGGCGGGGCAATCACTCGACGCTGCCGTCGAGCGGACACCGAAGTCACTGACGTTCGTCGTCTCGATGAGACTCGGAGAGCCGGCAACAACCGATCGCCTGCACGCATGGCTCGGCCTCTACCCCGGGTTGCGCTTCAAGCTCGACGCGACGCCTGACTGGACGGAGGAGCTGATCGCGGAGCTCGCCTCCACCGGAGCGGTCGACTCCGTCGACTTCAAAGGCCAGTACAGGGGCACGAGCGTCGACACGGTGCCCGACGCCGCTCTCTACCGTCGGGTCGTCGACGGACTGCCCCACGCGTGGCTCGAGGACCCCGCGCTCACCCCCGAGACCGAGGCCGTGCTCGCGCCGCACCACGACCGGGTTACCTGGGACGCCGTGATCCACTCGGTCGCTGACATCGAAGCCCTCCGCTGGCCGCCGCGGACAGTCAACGTAAAGCCCTCGCGGTTCGGTTCCGTTGAGCGACTCTTCGCGGCCTACGACTACTGCAGCGACCACGGGATCGGCGCGTACGGCGGTGGGCAGTACGAGCTCGGCGCCGGCCGCGACCAGATCCAGCTGCTGGCAGCGCTCTTCCATCCCGAGACGCCGAACGACGTGGCGCCTGGTGCGTTCAATCTGGATCCCCGGCCGGGCCTGCCTGAGAGTCCACTCACGGTCGTCGCAGGCGCCACCGGTTTCGCCATCGCGCACTGAGCCTGGATCCAGGCTGAGCGAGCGACTCGGCCTGCCACGGGGGTAGCCGGGGCCGGTGAAGCCTCTACGTCTCGAGCGAAGCGAGCAACTTAGCCTGGATCCACCGTTTTGCGTGATCGCGGGGCGCTCGTCCGGGTCGTCAGGACGTGCGGGGAAGGAGTGATGCAGGCCGGGAGCCTTCATCACTCCTTCCCCGCGCGGAGCGCACCGTCCGGGTGGGACCGCCCGACAGGTAAGAAACGGGACCCAGCCGGACGGGGTGCGGCCTGGCGAGTCGGGCGAGATGCAACGCCCGCGCAAAACGGTGGATCCAGGCTTAGAACTCGAATCAGAATGACGGTTCGTCGTCGGGGCGTGCTGCGCGAGTGCGATGCGAGGACGCAGGGAGCCCCGATATGGAACATATCGGGGCGACCGAGGACGAAGCAGCGTGCCGCGCAGCGCGTTCCGGCGGCACA
>JANOUB010000044.1:0-1674 GCA_031416615.1 Thermoleophilia bacterium | reverse complement strand
TGTCCAGCTGCAGCGTCTGGCGCCAGCCGGCGCCACCGTCGGTCGAGAGCAGCACACCGGGGCCGGAGGCCAGCACCCGCTTCGGGTCGGCTGGGTTCACGGCGAGGCCCATCACGGACGCCCGAACGCCCGGCATCCAGGTTCGCCCGCCGTCGCTGCTCGCAACGAGCGTGCCCGTCGCCATGTCTCCCGCGAGCACACGGCCGCTCGGGAGGATCGCGAGCGCCATCACGCCGGGCCCGACCTGACGGGAGACGAGCGTGAAGCTCGTGCCGCCGTCGGTCGACTGGAACAGCCCCTCACCGGCGATCGCCGCGAGCAGCCTCGCCGGATTGCGCGGGTCGACGGAGAAGCCGTGCACGTCGAGGCTGGGCAACCCCGAGGGCCGCACCTCCTGCCAGGTCGCCCCCCCATCAGCGCTACGCGAGAGAACGTCGTGGCCGGCGGCCCAAACCGTGCGACCGCCTGGCTGGGCGAGGTTCATGGCGTCGCTGCCGGCGAGACTCGCGGCCTTCCACGTCATGCCGCCGTCGACGGATCGGAACAGCCCCGCGTGGGTGCCGAGCAGCAGCGTGTTCGCGTCGGTCGGTGCGACGAGCAGCGAGTGGTAGTCCGGCGTTCGCGGAAGCCCAGCGGAGCCGGTGCCCGAGCCGTCGGAGCCGCCTCCGAGCGCGTAGATGAGCCCGACAGCCGCGGCGACCGCGACGCCAAGCGCAATTCCAGCGATCAGCAGCGGCGAACGACGGGCCGTCGCCCCTCGGGTGGGAACAGGAGGCTTGTCGGATCGTTTTCTGGCGGTAGGTGTTGCCATGCTTCATCTCCTTCGAGTTCGATGCAAGTCATGCGCAGGCGTGCGAAAACAGCCGCGCCGAGCGTCAGGCATGAACTCAGAAGAGGAAGCGCTGCAAGGCTGCCGGTGATGCCCGCCCGGTCGCCGCCGGCCGACGCGCTGCCACGACGAGCGCCGGGAACAGCAACACGGTCAGGAGTGCCCACAACTCGACGAGCGGCGGGCCGAGAGCCGGTGCCCCGCCGAGAGAGCGCTCCAGTGCCTGCATCGGCTGGCCCGCCAAGCAGGCGCATGCTACTCCGATCATGATCAGAATCAGAATCAGCAACAGCAGGAAGACCACCAACGGCAGTCGCTTGCGGAGCCCCTGAATCGTCGGCACGGGCACAGCATAGTCTCGGCCCAGGCTGCGGTCTCGTTGCGCGTTGCGTCCCCTCACCGGCTCCGACCGCGCGGTACGGCTCTCAGCCTGGATCCACCGTTTTGCGCGGGCGTTGCATCTCCGTACCGAAGACTCGCCAGGCCGCTCCCCGTCCGGCTGGGATCCGTTTCTTCCCTATCGGGCGGTCCCACCCGGAGGGTGCGCTCCGCGCGGGGAAGTAGTGATGAAGGCTCCCGGCCTGCATCACTCCTTCCCCGCACGTCCTGACGACCCGGACGAGCGCCCCGCGATCACGCAAAACGGTGGCTCCAGGCTCAGTGACTCGACGGGCTTCAGCTCGCAGCTCTCGAGCGCGCGGAGGCGCAGGATGAGGCTCAGCACCAGGAGCGCGAGCTCGCCGACTGCGAGGTACGGCTGCACCGGCGCGAAGAAGGAAAGCGCCCCGCTGACTCCGATCAGCCCGACAACGAGCTTGTTGCAGATCGGGCAGCCGACTGCGAAG
>JANOUB010000043.1:0-2399 GCA_031416615.1 Thermoleophilia bacterium | reverse complement strand
GTCGGTGAACAACAGTGGTGCGAGTCGCTGTTGTAGTTCGAAGGCGACGTAGTAGGCGAGCATGCAGAGGAAGGCGTGGGCGCGGACGCGGTGGTCGAGGTGGTGGTGGATGGGGCGGATCTCGATTTGGTCTTTCATCGTGCGGAAGGCCCGTTCGGCCACCTTCAGCTGTTTGTAGGCGCGAACGACGGCAGCTGGGCTGTCGAGCTTCGAGGCGGGGCAGGTGGTGCGGATCACGTAGAGGCCGTCGAGGGAGGCCTCGGCGCTGATCTGCTCTGTTTTGCGCGCGAACGAGAAGGAGCCGTCGCTGATCTCGAACTGGAAGTGCTTGCGGACCTTGTATTTGTTGGAGACCCGTCCGACGCGCTCGCCGATCTTGCCCGCGTCGGCTGTGCGCAGCGTCCCGCGCGGCCCCTCGACCATCGCCTTGACTTTCTCGAGTTCGGTTTCTGTGGCTTGCAGGAGGTCCTCGCGTTTGCGGGCCCGTTCGGCCGCGAGGGCCGGGTTGCGGCAGACGACGAGGCGTTCGCCGGGAAACAGGGGCGAACGGATCTCGGCCAGGTTCGTCTCGTCAAAGAGCGACAGCTGCAGATCGCCTGTGTCGACCAGCTTGCGGATCTGGGAGGACCTCAAAGCGCTGACGAAGCCGACCCCCGCCTCGCTCAGCGCGGTCGCGTGCGCCTGGGTGAGCATGCCGCGGTCGCCGACGACGACGACATCCTCGATTCCGAAGCGCTCCCGGATCAGCGAGACCGCGCCCGCCAGCGTCTGCTGATCCTGAATCGAGCCCTGGTGAACGCAGATCGCGACCGGGCGGCCCTGGGGCGAGCAGGTCAGGCCGTAATTGACCTGGAGCATGCCCTTCTTGCCGTCACGCGAGTAGCCAAGCGACGCGAGCGGGCAGCAGCGCCCCTCCACGTAGCTCGAGGAGAGGTCGTAGAGCATGAACCCCTCGCCGGCCAGATGGCGTTTCGCGAGCGTCTTCTCGATCCGCTCCTGGCGCGCGAGCAGCCAGTCCATCGCGGCCAAAAGCTCGGCCTCCTTGACCTCGCCCAGACCGAGCTCGGAAGCAAGCGTCGTCTGCCTGAACCGACGCGTCGCCGACAGCTTCGACCCCGGCCCGATCAGCCGTTGCACCACCATCGCGACGACCAAATCACGCTCCCGGCAGCGCTGACGGCAGACCAGCCGCTCCAGATCAAGGTCGCGCAACACCCCCAACACCGCGGCCACATGCCCATGAGGAAGCGAACGCTCGATCTCGAACGCCTCCTCGGAGTCGACCAACTCGCGGCCCGCCAGCATCGCCCGAATCCCCTCGATCACCGAAGCAGGCAAGTGGGAGAGATTACCGACCGTCTCGTTTCTGACCTTGCCGCCCTCACGGTAGGAGCGCCGCAACAACACCGTCTCATACGTCTTGCCCTTGTAGTGGCGACGAGTAACAGCCACATGAACCGGACCCTCACGCTTAGCCATACGACCATCATGCCACACAGCCCGGACAGAACAACCCACACTTAGTGTCTACACAAACCAGCCAAAGCAACAGACCCTCGGCTCAGCAAAGCCGAAACAGGCCTCAGAAGCGCGAAAACTTCCGCCTAGACGAACCCGGTGTCTCTAGAATCGGCACATGATCGAGATGAGCCGGCCTGCCCGCGGCTGCCGCTGTAGGCGAACGACGGCGTCGGCACGATGACGCTGCTTCGGCGCGTCGGCGTCTGGCTCGGGGCCCTCGGGTGGGCGCCCGCCGAGGTCGAGCGGGAGGTCGCGGCCGAGGTCGAGGAGCTCGGGTACGGCGCCCTCTGGTACAGCGAGGCCCACAACGGCAAGGAGTCGCTCAGCCACGGGGCGCTGCTGCTCGGAGCGACCCGCCGGATCGTCGTCGCGAGCGGGATCGCCAACATCTGGGTGCGCGACCCGATGGCGATGGTCGCGGGCGCGAACGCGCTCGGCGAGGCGCACCCCGGCCGCTTCGTGCTGGGCCTGGGCGTCAGCCACCCGCCCCAGCTCGCCTCACGGGGCCATTCCTACGGGAAGCCGGTCGCGACGATGCGTACGTATCTCGAGGCGATGGACGCCTCTGAGTACACAGGGCCGCGGCCGTCGGAGCCCGTCCCGCGCCTGCTCGGCGCTCTCCGGCCGGCGATGCTGGAACTCGCGGCGGCGATGGCCGATGGGGCGCACCCGTACCTCGTGCCCGTGGAGCACACCCGGCGGGCCCGTGCGCTCCTGGGACCGGGCAAGCTGCTCGCGACCGAGCAGTTCGTCGTGCTGGAGGTCGACCCGGCCGAGGCCCGCCGGCTCGGCCGCGAGGCGATCGCGTGGTACCTGACGCTCCCGAACTACACCGACAACCTCCGCTGGCTCGGCTTCGGCGACGACGACCTCGCCGC
>JANOUB010000042.1:0-1597 GCA_031416615.1 Thermoleophilia bacterium | reverse complement strand
CCCGACTATCAGATGGCGGCGTGGTGCATGGCCGTCTACTTCAAGGGGCTGACCTCGGCCGAGACGTTCGCACTCACCGACGCGATGATTCGTTCGGGCGAGACGCTCGATCTCGGTGCGGCGCTCGGACGCAAGGTCGTCGACAAGCACTCGACCGGCGGCGTGGGCGACAAGACGTCGATCGCGGTCGGGCCGATCGTGGCCGCCTGCGGGGTGCCGCTCGGGAAGCTGAGCGGTCGAGGGCTTGGGCACACCGGCGGCACGCTCGACAAGCTCGAGGCGATCCCGGGGTTCCGGGTCGAGCTGACGACCGAGGAGATGATCGCCCAGCTGCGCGATGTCGGTATGGCAATCGTCGGTCAGAGCGCACGCCTTGTTCCGGCCGACAAGAAGCTGTACGCCCTTCGCGACGTGACGGCGACGGTCGACATCGTGCCCCTGATCGCGTCGTCGATCATGTCGAAGAAGCTCGCAGCCGGTGCAGACGCGATCGTGCTCGACGTCAAGGTCGGTGACGGAGCCTTCATGAAGACGCTCGACGATGCGCGGGTGCTGGCGGAGGTGATGCTCGAGCTCGGTCAGCGGGCAGGCAAGGAGGTCACGTGCCTCCTCACCGATATGGATCAGCCCCTCGGTCGCGCCGTCGGGAACGCACTCGAAATCCGCGAAGCACTCGACACGGTGCGCGGCGAGGGGCCAGCTGACTTCACGGAGCTCGTTCTCGACGTGTGCGCCCGCCTGCTCGCCGACTCCGATCTCGGGATCGACGTCGAGGAGGGCCGGCGACGGGCTGAGGCAGCAGTCGCCGACGGAGCGGCATACGCGACGTACGAGCGTTGGATTCGAGCCCAGGGCGGCGATCCGAGTCCCCACGCGCTGCCCGAGGCCGCGGTGCGCCTGCCTGTGCCGGCACCCCGCGAGGGCATTGTGGCGCGGCTCGGTGCGCTCGCTGTGGGAGTCGCGGCACTCGAATTGGGCGCCGGGCGCCGGACCAAGGCGGACACGATCGATCACGCAGTGGGAGTGCTGTGCTTCGCCAAGCGCGGAGACGAGGTGCTCGCGGGCGACGACCTGGCAGAGGTGCACGCACGCGACGAGGCATCCGCAGTAGCGGCCGTCGAGGCGGTGCTCTCCGCCTACACGATCGCCGACGAGGCGCCCGCCGCGCGCGGCATCGTGCTCGAGGTCATCTCCTGAGCGAGTAAGTCCTGCGATCGCGGCCGCCTGCCGCCGGCGGGATCGGCCCGCTGGGCACGCTGAGCCCATTGGGCACGCTGAGCCCATTGCGGATCAGCCCTTTGGGCGGTCGCGGCCACCAGGGAGCAGCCGTTCCTTCCCAGCGGGCCGAGCTCACGCAGAGGCAGCCTAGACTGGGCACGTGCCGGAGCTTCCCGAGGTCGAGACTGTCCGCCGAGCCATTGCGCCTGTGCTCGAAGGGGCACGCCTCGAGCACGTCGAGATTCGCGATGCACGCCTGGTGCGGCCGTTCGACCCGGTCATCGTTGCGAGCGAGCTCGTCGGGGAGCGCGTCGCCGACGTCGGGCGGCGTGGCAAGTATCTGATTGTGGGATTCGACTCTGGTCGGGCTCTGCTGGTT
>JANOUB010000041.1:0-12937 GCA_031416615.1 Thermoleophilia bacterium | reverse complement strand
TGCTCACGGCTCGCTGATGCGGGAGATCGAGGCGCGCCTCCTCGCCGAGCACAGCCTCAGCGCGAACGACTTCGAGACACTGCTCCACCTCTCGCACGCCGAGCAGGGGGCGATGCGGCGAATCGATCTCTCAGAGCGCCTCCGCCTCACCCCGTCCGGCGTCACCCGCCTGCTGGACGGGCTGGAGCAGGCAGGTCTGACAGACCGTGGCGGCTGCCCCACCGACGCCCGGGTCACGTACGCAGTGATCACGGATGAGGGGCGCCGGACCCTGCGACTGGCCGCCTGCACACATGCTGCGACGTGCGATGAGGTGATCGGCGCCCACCTCTCCCCCGTTGAACTCGAGGAGCTCGCCGGTCTCCTCGGGCGGCTGCCCGGTGTCGACGACGTCGACGCGCGCGCCTGCTCGGGCGGCTGACGGCGCCGCAGACAGGGCGTGCGTCGGGCGAAGCCTCGCCCGACCAACCACGGAGACCGCGCTCACACGTGGTTGGCGCATGCGCGTCGCCCCTACGAGACGGAACCGACGCGGCCGAGCCCGTAGGGGCGAGGCGCAGCCTCGACCGCCCGGCCCTCCACTACGCCAAACCCGCAGACGCGCGGCTACAGGATCGCGGGGCGCTCGTCCGGGTCGTCAGGACGTGCGGGGCGCACCGTCCGGGTGGGACGCCCGGCAGGGAAGAAACGGAGCCCAACCCGGACGGGGAGCGTCCTTGTGGGCCGGACGAGATGCAACGCCCGCGCAAAGCGGTGGATCCAGGCTTCATTCTGATTCGAGTTCTAAGACGCCCGAAGAGCTCAGGGGCGTGGCGTCTAGGCGTACATGTCCGCGCTGATGCGGTCGACTTCGACGACCGCATCAGCGGGGATGCCGGCGCGTCGTGCGGCGGCGATGATGGCGTCTGGCGAGGGCGCTTCGTAGAGGCAGTAGGAGCGGCGGCGATCCGCGCTGAGGAAGGAGAACAGCCAGCGCACTCCCTCGTCGGCGTTGGCCTCCTCGATCAGCTTGACGTCGTCGCCGGTGAGGTCGAGCTGCTCGGCGAAGCTCCGCTCGATCACGTAGGTAGGCATGGGCGGATCGTATGTGATGGTCAGGTCTGCGCCAAGCCGTGCCGGTAGGCGTAGGCGGTGGCCTCTGTCCGGTTGGCGCTACCGGTCTTGCGCAGGATGCTGCGGATGTGGTTCGCGGCGGTGTGCTCGCTGATGAAGAGCTCGGCACCGATCTCCCGGTTCGAGAGGCCCTGGGCGACGAGCCGGAGGATCTCCATCTCGCGGACGGAGAGGCCGGATGGGTGCGGCGCGGCACTCGTCGGGCCGAGGTGCTGGACGCGGGCCCGGAGCGCCACGAGGCCGTGGCGCTCCGCGAGGGCGTCGGCCTCGGCGAGGAGCGCGGCTGCCTCCTCGGCGTTTCCGTCTCGGAGAAGCGTCCTGCCGTGCTCGTACGCGGTATGGGCGGCCCAGGTCACGGTGCCCATCCGCCGGTTCAGGTCGAGGGCCGCCTCGAAGTGGCGCTGCGCGAGCTCGGTCTCGCCGAGGGTCGCCGCGAGCATGCCGAGATAGCGGTCGGCGGCACCGTAGCAGGCGACGCCGTGGCCGATCATCACGTTCGCCCCCGCGAGCGGCTCGAGCTCGGGGTAGACGAGCTCGGCGATGCTCCGCTCGTCGACGGCGGCCGCCGCGTCGGTGAGGTAGGAGAGAGAGGCGATCCAGAGGCCTTCGCGCAGCGAGTCGAGCCCCTCCTCGCGGACGCGCGCGAGTTCGTGCCGGACCTCGTCGTGCATACCGAGCTCGGCGAGCATCGCCGCGAGGCCGGGCCGCCAGGCGCCGCCGCCGCGGTCGTCGCTCGCGAGGATCCGGATCACGGGCGCGAACTCCGCGAGGCGACCCTGCTCCCGTCGGATCCCGAACATCTGGATGCCGTGGATCCCGGACGCGTCGCGGCCGGTGAGCACGCTACCCCACTCGCGGGAGCGCTCGGCGGCCCGCTCCGCGTCGTCGAGGCGCCCTTCGAACAGGGCCAGCGACGACTCGTAGTGCTCGGCGACGTGGAGGATGAACGGCTGGCGCATGCGCTGGGCCATCGCGAGTGTGGTCGCGAGCTCGGTGCGGGCCGGCTCGATTTCCCCGAGCGCCATCAGTGCGGAGACCCGCCACTCCATCGCCTCGGCCAGGATGTCGATGTCGCCGATCTGCTCGGCGAGCTCGCAGGCCTCGGTCAGCATCTCCAGAATCTCGGCCAGGCTGAGCGTGCCGCGGGCCCAGTAGGCGCGCATCAGGACCGTCGCGAGCCCGCGGTGGTCGTCGATCCGGCGGGCCATCGCGATCGCTTCGTCCCGAATCACCTTGCCCTGCGCGGCGTCTCCCTCGAACTCCAGCGTACGGGCGAGACCCGAGAGGACGCCGACGCGGAGGGTCGAGTCCTCCTCCGACAGCGCTCGCGAGGCCTCCTCGAGCAAGAGCCGGGCGCCCTGCTCGTGCATCGCCGGGCGCCAGCAAGCATCCTCGAACCCGATCGCGGCCTGCGCGAGCAGGGTGCCGTCGCCGAGCGCTCGCACGATCTCGGCCGCCTCCCGGAACGACTGCAGCGAGTCGAGCGAGGTGCCTGCGCGGAACAGGGCGGTGCCGAGCTCGAGCAGCGTCTCCGCGCGCCGCCGCTCGTCGGTGATCCCGATCCGCAGCGCGGTGCGCAGGTGTGCGGCGGCGTCTTCGTAGGCGAGGGCCGCGGAGGCGGCTTTCGCCGCGAGGAGGCTGTAGTCGACCGCGCGCTCGGGGCCGCCGATCGGCGCAGCCGCTGCGAAATGGTGCGCGAGGTCGGCCAGCGCGCGTCCATCGCGGGAGGGTGTGACCGCTTCGAGCGCGGTGCCGACCCGAAGGTGCAGCTCGGCGCGCCGCAGCCCGCGCAGCCGGTCGTAGAGCGCGCGGCGCACGAGCTCATGCGTGAACCGGTAGGCGAGCCTCGGCGAGGAGACCTCTTCGATCATGCCGCTCCGCACGGCCGGCTCGAGCGCGTCCAGCCGCTCCAACTCGCGCGGCGCCGCGTGGCGCAGCAGGTCGAGCTCGAACTCGGTCCCAGCGACGGCACCCAACTCGAGTAGGTCGCGGGTCGTCGCGTCGAGCCGGGAGAGGCGCTGGCTGACCACCTCGCGCACGCTCTCGGGGGTCGCGATCTCCTCCAGCGGCCGTGTCAGCCGGAGCCGTCCCTCGGCGACGGCGAGCGCGTCCGTCTCGACGAGCGTGCGCCAGAGTTCGCACAGGAGGAACGCGTTGCCCTCGGTGAGGCTCCGGATCGCGTGGGCGAGCTCGGCCAAGTCCGGATCGACCACCGCTCCGGCCGAGCGCTGCACGTACTCGGTGACATCGTCATTGGTCAGCGCGCCCAGGCGCAGGCGGATCACATCGTCCGAGCGGCGCAGGTCGGCGAGCGCGTCGGCGAGCTCAGCGGGCACGTCGGCCTCGGTGTCCCGGAAGGTGGCGAGCACGAGCAGGCGTGCGTCGCGGATCGCGCGGGCGATGTGGCGCAAAAGGAGGAGCGTCGGCGTGTCGGCCCAGTGGCCGTCCTCCAGCACCAGCACGAGCGGCCGGCGGCGGCACGCGCTCGCGAGCAGGTCGGTCACAGCCATGTGGAGGCGGTGTCGCTCGGTGTCCGGGTCGGCGGCGACGGGGGCGGGCAGCTCCCCGATCCGCAGCGGCAGATCGGGCAGGAGCCGGGTCAGCTCGCCGCCGGTGGTGCCGAGCTCGAAGCGCAGCTCGTCGGGATCGGTGATCCGGACGAGCTGGCCGAGCACCTCCACGAACGGCCGGTACGGCGTCCGCACGACGGCGTCGCACGCCCCGTACAGCACGAGCACGCCGTCGGCCGAGACCTCCTGGGCGAACTCGCGCACCAGGCGGCTCTTCCCCGATCCCGCCTCCCCGCCCACGAGCGCGATCCGCCGCCCTTCGCCCTCCGCGTGCGGGACGAGCGCCCGGAGCGTCACGAGTTCGCGCGAGCGCCCGACGAACGGGGAGGACGCGAGGAGTTGGACGGGGCCGGGTAGCTGCGGCTCGTTCACGGCCATAGTCAGATCTGATTATCACAACCACCGGGCCGTCGTTCCAGATTGGGTCAGTCCAGGTCATGACGTCGGGCGGCCCGTGCCCTAGTCTCGGGCGCACCGCAGTTCGAACAGGAGGTTCGCGATGAGCACGCAGACCACGGCCGCCGATGCAGCCCGGCAGGAGCTCGGCCCCACCTTCTCCGGCACGCTGATCGGGCCGGACGACTCAGATTACGACGAGGCGCGCGCGGTGTTCAACGCGATGATCGACCGCCGCCCAGCTCTGATCGCACGCTGTCAGAGCACGGGCGACGTCGCCGAGACGATCGCGTTCGCACGCCGCCACGACCTGCTGCTCGCCGTGCGCGGCGGCGGCCACAACGGCGGCGGGCTCGGCGTCTGCGACGACGGCGTCGTGCTCGACCTCTCCGGCCTGAACTCCGTCCAGGTCGACCCCGCCAACCGCACCGTGCGGGCCGGCGGCGGCTGCACCTGGAACCAGGTCGACGCAGCCGCGCACCCGCACGGCCTCGCGACACCCTCGGGGATCATCTCGTCCACCGGCGTCGGGGGCCTCACCCTGGGCGGCGGGATTGGGCACCTCAGCCGCAAGTACGGGCTCACGATCGACAACTTGCTCGAGGCGGACGTGATCCTGGCCGACGGCAGCGAGGCCCGCGTGAGCGCCGACGAGAACCCCGACCTGTTCTGGGCGCTCCGCGGCGGCGGCGGCAACTTCGGCGTCGTCACCTCGTTCCTGTTCCGCGCCCATCCCGTCTCGACCGTGCTCGCCGGCCCGACCTTCTGGCCGCTCGAGCAGACGGCCGAGGTGATGCGCTGGTACCGCGACTTCATCCCCTCGGCCCCGCGCGAGCTGAACGGCTTCTTCACCACGATGACCGTGCCGCCCGCCGACTTCCTCCCCGCGGAACTCCACTTCCGCAAGGTCTGCGGCGTGATTTGGTGCTACCTCGGCGCAGAGCACACGGCCGCGGAGGTCTTCGCACCCGCCCAGGCGGTCGGGACGCCGCTGCTGCACGGCGTCGGCCCCGTGCCGTTCCCGGCGTTGCAGAGCCTGTTCGACGGCCTCTACAGCCCGGGCCTGCAGTGGTACTGGCGAGCAGACTTCGTCAAGGAACTCCCCGACGCGGCGATCGAGCAGCACGTCGAGTTCGCCGACCGGCTCCCGACGCTCCACTCCGCGATGCACATGTATCCGATCGACGGGGCCGTCCATGACGTGGCCAAGTCGGACACGCCGTTCAGCTACCGCGACTCGAACTGGGCCGAGGTGATCGTCGGCGTCGATCCGGACCCGGCCAACGCGGGTCTCGTCCGCGACTGGACCGTCGACTACTGGAACGCGACCCATCCGTACTCGGCGGGCGGTGCCTACGTGAACTTCTTGATGGACGAAGGCCACGCGCGCGTCCGCGCCTCCTATGGCGAGAACTATGACCGGCTCGCGAAGGCGAAGGGCGCCTACGACCCGGGCAACGTCTTCCGCGTCAACCAGAACATCGAGCCGAAGGCCGCGTAGCCGTCCCACCACCGACAAGGAGGCGAAGATGGCAGCCACAGCAGCGAAGCTCGAGGCAAGGAGCCTCGACACACCGCACGAGACCAGGAACTTCGTCGACAACGGGCACATCGACGCCGTCACGCTGGGCGGCGTCACCGTCGGCCGCGGCGTGTTCGATCCAGGCTGGCAGTGGTCGAAGCACGTCAAGCCGATCGCGGCGACAGGCTTCAGCCTGTCTCCTGGGTTGAAGCGAGCCACTCGCTGAGCTCCTGCGATTCGGCCGCCGAGAGATCGCGGAGAGGTGCGCGCACGTCTGGCCGAATCGGAACTCCTTGCGCCGCGAGGATGCGCTTCATCGCCGCCTGACGCGGGAACCGCTCGATCGCTGCCCGGAGCGCGGCCAACGAGGCGGCCCCGGCGGCGCTCGGGTTGCAGACGACGGCCACCACCTCCTCTGGGAACGCCGCCGCGAGTGCGGACACCGCGCCGACGGCACCGCCTTCGATGCCCCGGTGGATGAGCGCCTCGGGCCCAACGAACACATCGAGGCCGAGCGAGAGGTACGGCTCGAAGGCCTCCCAGGGAGCATCGCTGACTTTCAGCCCGACGAAGTTCGGCGCCACCTCGCGGAGGCGTCGCAGCACGTCGAGGGCGACGGCGTAGCCGCTTGTGCGGGCGAACTCGTAGACGTAGAACGGCAGCGGTGCGCACGCGCTCGCGGCGGCGGCGAAGTGCGCCAGCTGGGCCGGCTCGTCGAGCGGGAAGTATGGAGGCCCGATGACGGCGACTGCCGCAGCTCCCGTCTCCGCCGCGTCTGCGGCGAGGGCGACCGTGTCTGCCGTCGTCTGCGCCCCACAATGGGCCGCGACGTCGAGGCGCCCGGCAGCGGCCTCGACAAAGCGGCGCAGCCCACGGCGGCGCTCCTCGACCGAGAAAAGCACCCCCTCCCCGTTCGTGCCGAACGTGAGGATGCCGTCGAGGCCGGCAGTGACGTATCGCCCGACGAGTGGGCCGAGCGCATCCTCGTCGAGGCCGCCCCCGCCGGGGAGGAGCGGCGTCACCGAGGCGGCAAGCGTCCCGTGCAGCACGTTGTCCATGGTCACGCGGCGGATGGTCACGCTGCGGATCGTCACGCTGCGACTCTAGACTGCGGTGCAGTGGATGCGCTGCGGATCGAGCGGGACGACGATGTCCTCCGAATCACCCTGACCCGGCCCGAGACGCGGAACGCCTTCGACGAGGCGCTCGTGACCGGGCTTGCGGAGGCATTCGTCGACGTCGGCAAGGCGCGCGCCGTCGTCCTCCGAGGCGAAGGGCCGAGCTTCTGTGCCGGCGCAGACATCGAATGGATGCGCAGGTCGGCCACCCTCTCCCACGACGAGAACGTCGCAGACGCCAACGCGCTCCGACGCATGCTCGACGCGATCGACACGTGCCCCGCACCGGTGATCGCCCTCGTTCAGGGTCATGCCCTCGGCGGCGGCGCCGGCCTCGTGGCCACCGCCGACATTGCACTCGCTCACGAGCGTGCCGTCTTCGCCTTCTCCGAGGTCAAGCTCGGGATCATCCCGTCGGTGATCTCCCCCTATGCACTGAGGAAGATCGGCGAGAGTGCCGCCCGCCGGTACTTCGTCACCGGCGAGCGCTTCGATGCTGCGACCGCAATGAGGATCGGGCTCGTCCACGAGGTCACGGCAAATCTGGAAGGCGCGCTCGCGACCATCCTCGGCGAGCTCCGCACCGCCGGCCCGCGCGCGGCCAGGCACGCCAAACGCCTCGTGCTCGACCGGCCTGACGGCCCGGAGACCGCCCGCCGCATCGCCGAGCGGCGGACGAGCGAGGAGGGGCAGGAGGGTCTCCGCGCGTTCATGGACGGTCGCGTCCCGGGCCGTCCGGGGTTCGCGTCGTGGAGTCCGCCCGAGTCGGACGAGAACTAGATGACTGATCGGGAATAGGCGCACGCGCGGATGGTGGAGCTATCGGGCCGGCTCGGGAGCGGCACACCTTCTCCGGGGTGCAGCCCTGACGATCTCGACACGCCCGCGCTCTGCCTCGACCTGGACGTGATGGAGGAGAACATGCGTCGCATCACGGCGGCGTGCAGAGCAGCAGACGTCGCCTGGCGGCCGCACGTCAAAGGCCACCGCTCTGGCTGGATCGGCGCCCGAGAGATCGCCGCCGGCGCCGACGGGCTGACCTGCGCGAAGCTCGGCGAGGCGGAGCTGATGGCGGCCGCGGGGGCTTGCGATCTCCTGATCGCCAACTTCGTCGTCGGACCCCGCAAGCTGGCGCGCCTTCTCGAGCTGAGCCGAACCGCAGATCCGATTGTGACCGTCGACCACGCCGACCAGCTCCTTCCGATTGCCGCCGCGTTCGCCGAGGCTGGAACCAGCGTGCGAGCCGTGATCGAGGTCGACATCGGGCTCGGCCGCGCCGGCGTTCAGCCCGGTGAGGACGCGCTGCGTCTCGCTCGGCGGGCAACCGCCCTGGACGGCGTGAGGCTCGTCGGAGTCATGGGTTACGAGGGGCACCTCCTGACGATCGCCGATCCCGACGAGAAGCAAGCGCGCGTACACGAGGCGCTCGACCGGCTGGTTGCCACGAAGCAACTCCTCGAGACCGACGGCATCCCCTGCCCGATCGTCTCGTGCTCGGGCAGCGGTTCCTTTCAGATCGCGCTCACACACCCCGGCGTCACCGAGGTGCAGGCGGGTGGGGCGATCCTGATGGACGTGTTCTACCGCGACGACTGCGGTGTGACGGGGCTCGACGACGCCCTGACGGTGCTGACGACGGTGGTCGGCCGGCCGGCGCCGGAAAGGGCGATCGTCGACGCAGGCCGCAAGGCGCTGAACGTCGAGATCGCAATGCCGCGGGTGCGCGGTCGCCCGGGGGTCGAGTTCGAGCGGTTGTCGGCAGAGCACGGGCAACTGAAGGTGGCGCCCGACGCGGAGCCGCTCCGGATCGGCGACCGGCTCGAGGTGGTGCCGGGCTACGCGGATCTCACCGTCGTGCTGCACGACCGCTTCTACGGCTTCCGCGACGGGCGGCTCGCCGAGGTGCTCCCGATCGCCGGCAGCGACGCGTCGACCTAGACCCACTGTTCGGCAGACCTCGGAGCGCTGCACGCGTACAGTCGCACCGTGCCCTGCTGCCCCTCTGAACGGCTCGCCGGTCAGTGACCGCCCTCCTCGCGCTCGCGTCTGCTGTGCTCATCGGCGGCGCAGACTTCGTCGGGGGCGTCGCCTCACGCATTGCAAACGGCATTCGGGTGGCCGCATTCGCGCAGGTTCTCGGCCTGGCGTTCGCGCTACCGCTCTCGATCGCGTACGGCGCCGACCGGCTCGGGGCAGCGGACGTGACCTGGTCGTTACTCAGCGGCGTCGCCGTCGCTTGTGGCTTCGGCTGCTTCTACACCGCCATGGGACGAGGGCTGATCAGCGTCGTCGCCCCGGTGGCCGCCGTCACGGGTGCGGTGATCCCGGTCGTGTATGCCCTCGCTCGCGGTGAGCGGCCCGGGTCGACCGTGCTGCTCGGCCTCGTGATCGCACTCGCCGCCGTCGCTGTCGTCTCGATTGCACCGGCCGAGCAGCACGACCGCGCCGGCGCGGTCGACGCCACCGTGATCGCCCTCTCACTCGCGAGCGGCGTGTTCTTCGGGCTCTTCTACATCGCGTTATCGCGCGTCTCGGAGGATGCAGGCCTGTGGCCCGTGACGCTCGAGCGCGTCGCCGCTGCGACCGTCCTGATTCTGCTTGCGCTCGCGCTGACGCGGGGGCCGATCGAGGGTGTTCGCCGCCTCCTTCCTTACGTCCTCACGATCGGAGCCCTGGAGGTGGCTGCGACGGTGCCGCTGCTGCTGGCGTTGCAGCGCGGACCTCTGGCGACCGCGTCGGTGCTCTCGTCAATGTACCCCGTCACGACGCTGCTGCTCGCAGGCTTCGTCCTGCGGGAGCGCCTTTCGCGTCTCCAGTATGCGGGTGTCGCCGGCGCGCTTCTCGCCGTCGCACTCGTCTCATCCGGTGCGTAACCGGCCCGAAGGCGCGGTCACGCGGGCGCCTGGCTACCGGACGACGAGCGTGTTGCCCGAAATCCCATCGGCCAGGAGGCGGAGTTTTGCACCCTTGCCGGCTCGCACCTCGCGCCGGATGATGCCGTCGACGCGGGTGCGCTGCACAGCCCCGACGGCTTTCCAGGCCGAGCCGTTCCACCGCTGCAAGCGGTAGGCCCGGGCCCCGTCACCGGGCCGGATCGCACCCCAGAGGCTGGTCCTCGAGCCTGTCCGCGCCATCTGCGCCAGAGGCGCGACGACGGCTCCCATCGCGGGTTTCGCCCGGCCGGAGACGGTTTCTAGCCCGCTCTGCCAGCGGTCGAGGTTCGGCTCGTCGCGGTAGAGGAATTGGATCAGGAGATCCACGCGGGGTGTTGCCCAGGCGAGATACGCCGCGGCTGCGATGTGCGACGCCTGCACGGCGAGCGGTACACCGGCCCTGCCATCCGGGGGGTTCGACTGGTAGCCGAGCTCTGTGAGCCAGAGCCGGACAGGGCCGAATGCCTTGCGGGTCTCGTTCACGAGCCTGCCGATCGTCGACATCGAGATCGTCTCGCAGTGGGCGCAGCCGCCGCTCCAGGGGGTTTCGCTGGGGGAAAGCGCGTACGGGTGGTGAGCATAGGCGTCCAGACGCGCCTTGACACGCCCCATCCCGCGGATGAATGCGACGGGTGAGAGGCCTCCCTTGCCACCGCGCGGGGCAGTCACGCCACCGGCGACCCGCGAGGAAGGCGAAACGCCGTGAATCGCCGCGTAGGCGGGGTTGAGGAGTTTTGTGACGTACTGGGCCGGCGACGCGGTGGACAACCAAGGCCGCTGGTTCGGCTCGTTCCAGATCGTCCAGCGACGCACGGAGGGGTACTGTTCCGCCACGGCACCCGCAAACCGCGCGAAGTCGGCGCCCCGCACCGGCGCCACGTTTGGGCCACGACCGCCGTTCGCCCATTCAGGTGTCCCGTAGAGCGTCACAACGGCGTCTATCCCGGCCTCGTCAAGTGGTTTGAGGACAGCATCGGGACGCGTCCAGTCGAACGTACCGCGGGTCTGCTCCACGACGTCCCAGCGAACGGTGACGCGCACGATGCCGAAGCCGAGGCCTTGCAGCTTTGCGACCCGGTCAGCGACGGCCCCGGGCCCGTCGGCGATCCAGGCATCGTCCTGAAGGCCGTAGACGACGGTGGGGCCCGCCTGAGCACTACCGGCAACAACGGCCACCGCTACGACTGCAGCGATCATGAGCACGAGACGTCGCATACGCAGACCGTACCCACCGCGGGCACGGCCGAATCCCACGCTTACGAACACCGAACATCGCCCGCCAGGACTGGCGCCTGCCTGTCCCGGTAGCGAGCGGATGCTCCACCTGCCTGTGGGGCAAACCGGTGAACCGTTAGGAAACCGGGGTACTAGAGTTCCTCGTGTGACAATCCGCCGGCTCATGGTCGCGAACCGCGGCGAAATCGCGATTCGGATCTTCCGAACGTGCGAACGACTCGGAATCGAGACGGTCGCGGTCGTGGCACCCGACGACCGCGGCTCCCTCCATGCCCGCTCAGCGGGGCGTACCGTCGAAATCAGCTCGTACCTGGCTGCGTCCGAATACGTACGCGCGGCCACCGAGGTGGAGGCAGACGCGATCCATCCCGGGTACGGGTTCCTCGCCGAAAATGCCGCCTTTGCGGACGCTGTGCTCGAGTCAGGGACGATCTGGGTCGGACCGCCCCCCGAGGCACTCCGCCTCGGGGGCGACAAGCTCGCCGCGAAGCGGATTGCCCGGGAGGCAGGGGTACCGACCCTGCCGCAGGGAACGCCCGAGGAAATTGGCTTCCCACTCGTCGTCAAGGCTGCGGCCGGTGGCGGTGGCCGTGGGATGCGCATCGTCCGCGGCCCGGCGGAGCTCGACGACGCCCTGGCAGCGGCACGGCGCGAAGCGGAAGCAGCGTTCGGCGACGGCACCGTGTTTTGCGAGCGATATCTCGAACGCCCCCGCCATGTCGAGGCACAGATCATCGGAGACGAGAACGGCGTGATTCTGCTCGGTCAGCGTGACTGCTCGATCCAGCGCCGCCACCAGAAGGTGATCGAGGAGTCTCCCGCACCCCGTCTCCATCCGCTCGCGTGGCCGGCCGTTGCGGCAGGCGCAGTCGCCTTCGCGGAGGCGATCGGCTATCGCAGCGCCGGCACGGCCGAGTTTCTGGTCGACGGGCCGAACGTCTACTTCCTCGAGCTGAACGGGCGCATTCAGGTCGAGCATCCCGTCACCGAGCAGGTCACCGGGCTCGACATCGTCGAACTCCAACTCCGCGTCGCAGCCGGTGAGGAGCTCGATCTCGAGATCTCGCCACAGGGTCACGCGATCGAGGCGCGGCTCTATGCCGAGGACCCGCGCAGCTTTCTGCCTCAGACCGGCCGGATCGAGCGTCTCGTCCTTCCCACCCGCGTCCGGGTCGACAGCGGCGTCGAGGAGGGCGACGAGGTCGGGACGTCGTATGACCCGATGCTGGCGAAGTTGATCGCGCACGGCAGCGACCGCGACGATGCGATCGAAAAACTCGCGCAAGCGCTCGCGGAAACCACGGTCGAGGGGGTGACGACGAACCTCCCGTTCCTGCGCTGGCTCGTCCGGCACCCGGCGTTCAGGGCGGGCGCCGTCTCGACGGCATTCCTGCTCGAGCATCCCCCGCTCGCAGCGGCGCCGCTGCGAGCGCCGCCCCGAGCGTTCGCAGAGCCCTGGCGGTTGAACCTCCCCACCCCACCTCCGTCTGCTGCCCCGGACGTCGACGCTGCGCTGCCGGGTGTGGAGGCCGGGGGCCGGCATGGCGCTATCGTCGCCCCGATGCCGGGAACCGTGATCCGCGTCGAGGTCACTGCGGGTGACAGCGTCAACGCGCGTCAGCCGCTTGTCGTCCTCGAAGCGATGAAGATGGAGATGCCCGTCGCAGCGCCGTTTGCCGCCACCGTCACCGCGGTTCTCGTCGAGCCCGGCGACCAGGTCGCTGCCGGAGCACCCCTTGTCGAACTCGATTAGCGCCTGACTCGGGACGGGCCTGCGCCCGTCCCCTACCGGCGGAGGCTGTCGCCTTCGACTGCGCGGAGGAGACGCCCGGAGCCGACATTGACGAGCCACATCACGATCACGGCGCCGACATACGTCCAGAAGCCGTCGATCGAGAAGTTCGGCACGACCCATTCCGTGAAGGCGAGGATGGCGACGTTGACGAAGAAGTATGCGATCCCGAACGTGAGGATGATCAGGGGGATCGCGATGAACGTCAGCAGCGGCTTCAGGAAGACGTTGGCGAGCCCGAACACGGCTCCCGCGAG
>JANOUB010000040.1:0-2480 GCA_031416615.1 Thermoleophilia bacterium | reverse complement strand
CGATGCTCCGCCAGCGCCTCCGCGTACCCGTCCGCGCCGAGCTCGTGCAGGAGCCTCGTCGACCCCTCCACATCCGTGAAGAGGAACGTGACGGTGCCGGAGGGGAGATCGCTTCGTACGGGCGTCATTGGACGGCGGGTTTCGTTTCGAAGCCGAGCACCTCATCGAGCAAGGCGTCAAAGTTGGCTGCCCTCCCCGAACGCTCGGCGGCCGCAGCACCCTCGAGACCGAGCTCCGAGCGCGCACCAGCGATGAACCGTTCCTGGAGCTGTGTCCACCAGTTGTCACCCGCCGCGAAACCCAGCGCCTCGTCCTGTCGGTCCGCGGCAGCCGCGAGCTGCACGGCACGCGCGTGGTCGCCTCGCCCGGCCGTAGCCAAGGCGATACCACGCAGTTCGCCCGTCAGCCGATGTGCGAGGCCCCAGCGGCGGGCGAACCCGAGGGCTCGCCGGTAGCGATCCTCCGCGGCCGCGAATTCACCGCCGATGAGTGCGCAGCCGGCCAGGAAGTGCAGCCCGAGCTCCTGGGTCAGGCGAGCCTCGTACTTCGCCCCGAGGTCGTGGAGTTCCCTGGCCATCGGCTCCGCACGATCGACCTCGCCGGTGGCGACGAGGATATGACAGAGCTGGCTGACCGCTCGCAGCGCCTCCACCTCCGTCGCACCAGCCTGGCGGCGAAGCGCGAGGCTCTGCTCCAAAGCGGCTTGCGCAGGCGCGTACTGGCCAAGGTTGATCTGCGTGTGGCCGATGAACTCCAGCGCCAGTGCCTCCCCCAGAGCGTCGCCGACCTCATGCCAGATCTCGCGGGCCTCGTCGAGGTAGGGCAGCGCCTCACGCTGCCAGTTGAGGGCTTGGCCGAGATGCGCGAGTGCCCGCGCTCTGATCCGGTCTCGCGGCTCATATCTCGCGAGCGCTGCCCAAAGCCGCTCCCGCGTTTCCCGCGCATGTCCTCGTACGTACCAGTGAGGCGCGATCGCGGCGGCAAGCCGGGCCTCGTTGCTTGGGCTGCTAGCGGCGGCCCAGTCGAGCGCGACCCGGATGTTGTCGTGCTCGGCGTCCAAGATCGGGAACTGGGTCGACGCCGAGGCGCGTCGCTCCTGATAGCCGCGCTCCGTGAGCGCGATGAGGTCATCGAGATGTCTATCGCGAACCGCCGCCTCGTCATTACCGTCTCGCAGTCGCTCGGTCGCGTACTCGCGGATCGTTTCGAGCATCCAGTAGCGGGGGGCGTGGTCGCTGTCGCGGCGGCGGACGAGGTTCTTGTCGATGAGGGACTGAAGTGTGTCCGGGTCGGCGTTCGCGACGTTCTCGGCGGCCTCATAGGTGCAGCCGCCGGCAAAGACGGAGAGGCGGCGGAAGAGCTGTTGCTCCTGTTCGGTGAGGAGGTCGTGACTCCATTCGATCGTCGCTCGCAGGGTCTGCTGGCGGGGGTCGGCGTCGCGTCCTGCTTTGAGCAGGTCGAGCCTTTGCGAGATCCGCTCGAGGAGCTGAGCGGGGGAGAAGAGCTTCGTCCGCGCTGCAGCCAGCTCGAGTGCGAGCGGCAGCTCATCAAGGCGCGCGCACAGCTCCTCCACCGCCGGTGAGGGAGCCAGGTCGACGCCGTGGGCCGCCGCCCGCTGACGGAAGAGGGCGACGCCATCGGCCGGCTCGAGTGTCGAGACGGGGTGCTCGATCTCGACTGCGATCTGGAGCGACTCGCGGCTCGTCACGAGCAGGTGCAGGGTCGGACAGGCTGCGGCAAGCGTCGCGAGTGTTGACGCAAGCTCGGGGAGCAGGTGCTCGGCGTTGTCGAGCACGAGCAGGAGCCGCTTGCCCGCGAGCTGGGATGCGAGCGTGTCGACGAGCTCGCCCGGCTGTTCGTTGACCTCCAGCACCTGCGCGACCGAGGAGAGAACGATGCCGGGGTCGCGGAGCGGTGCGAGCGCGACCCAGAGGACGCCATCCGGGTACGCGTCGGATGCCTCCGCTGCTGCCTGGAGGGCCAGCCGCGTCTTGCCTGTCCCGCCGGGGCCGGTAAGCGTGAGTAGGCGGACGTCGTCACGCACGAGCAGGGCGACGACTTCAGCTAGCTCGCGCTTGCGGCCGAGGAACGGTGTTGCGGGGACAGGGAGGTTGGTGCGGTAGAGGCTCTTCAGCGCCGGGAACTCGCCGTCGCCGAGTTGGTAGACGCGTTCAGCAGCGGCGAGATCCTTGAAACGGTGCTCGCCGAGATCCTTCAGCTCGAGATCGACCAGCGCCGCTGTCGTCGCCGAGACGAGCACCTGGGCGCCGTGGCCGGCAGCTGCGATCCGCGCCGCTCGGTGCACGTCGGCTCCCACGTACCCTTCATCCGTCACGAGCGGCGTGCCCGTATGCAGGCCCATCCGAACCGAGATCGGGCCGCCGTCCAGCCCTTTCAACATCTGGGCCGCCGCGTCGAGCGCACCGGGAGCGGTCGGGAACGCGACGAAGAACGCATCCCCCTGCGTATCCACCTCCGCA
>JANOUB010000039.1:0-5114 GCA_031416615.1 Thermoleophilia bacterium | reverse complement strand
CGCGGCGGGGCCGACGGTCGCGCCCGCGGCGCGGGCGATCAGTTGCGAGCCGAGGCAGACGCCGAGGAGCGGCACCTCGCGCTCGAGCGCCTCGCGAAGGAACGCGGCCTCGTCGGCGAGCCACGGATGCTCGGCGTCCTGGTCAGGGTGCATCGCGCCGCCGAACACCATGATCGCGTCGTACCGTTCCGGTGCGTCCGGCCCGCTGCCGCCGTCGACCGTGACCCACCGTTCGAGCCGGTCGCCGCGCTGCTCGACAAGATCCTCGAACAGCCCACCGCCACCTGTCGAAGTGGGCTCGTGGACGATCGAGAGGACGCGCATGATGTGAGCCTACCGCGGCCTCCCGCTCGGTGACAGGCCGTAGGGGCTAGGCGTAGCCGCGCCCGCCGTCCTGAGCCCGTATCCACCGTCGTGCGTGATCGCGAGGCGGTGGATCCAGGCTCAGAACAGCGTCATCTCTGCCGGCGGCAGGTCGATTCCGCCGGTCGCCGGCACGCCCGCGTCGTCGAGCAGGCCGCGGAAGATCACGGCGCTGCGGGGCGCGAAGTCGTCGCGGTTGTTGTTGAAGAGCGCGTAGACCTCGTCGGCCTGCTCCGCGAGGCGGCGTGTCGGGCCCACCCACTCGTCGAGCTCTTCGGCGGAGTACATCCAGTCGAAGCGGTCGGCCGCTCTGCCGCCGCGGATGTTCCACGTCTGGGTGTTGCGGCCGTGGAAGCGGATCACCGAGACGGCGTGTGTTGCCGCGGCAACACGGGGAGCGACGTTCGTTGCGCGGGTGAGCGGCGCGTCGACGGAGACAAACGCGAGTCCGTGCGCTTCGAGGAACCCGAGCGTGTCGGAGCGTTCGTCGGGCTCCATCCACGAGCGGTGGCGGAACTCGACGAGCGGCACGAGCGGCTCCAGCCGCTCACGCGCCCGCGCGAGCTCCTCATTCGCCGCGGCCGACTTGACGAAGCGCGGGTGGTACTGGAGCAGCACGCCGCGAAGCTTCCCCGAGAGCTCGAGAGGCTCAACCGATGAGCGGAAAGCAGCGAACGCGGCATCGGTCGGCTCGCCGTCGTGCCAGGTCATGGCCGCGCCGGCTTTGACGTGGAACGTGAAGTGATCTGGCGTGCGTTCGGCCCACCGCCGGGTCACATCAGGATCGGGCAGCGCGTAGAACGGTGAGTCGACTTCGACGACATCGAACCGCTCCGCGTAGTAGCGCAGCCGCGCCTCGGCGCTCGAGACCCCGCGCGGATACCAGGCCTTCAGCAGCCCCTCGTCGGCCCAGCTGCACGTCCCGAGTCGCACCGTCGCAGGCATGGATGGAACACTAGGCTCAGGAGGCGCGTCGCTCGGCGTGGACGGAGCTGCCGAGGGCGAGGTCGGCGAGTACTGCGGCGAGTGCCTCGACGACAGCGGGGTCGAACTGGGTGGCGCTGCTGCGCCGGATCTCCTCGAGTGCCTGGGAGGGGGCTCGTGCGTTGCGGTCGGGCCGGCACGAGGTGATGGCGGTGAAGGCGTCGCAGACTGCGACGATGCGCGCCTCGATAGGGCTCTCGTCAGCGACGAGTTCGTCGGGGTAGCCGGTTCCATCCCAGTGCTCGTGGTGGGAGCGGACGATGCGAGCGATCGGCTGGAGCGCGGGCGAGGCGGCCAGGATCCGCTCTCCGATGACGGTGTGTAGCTCGACGGCGGCGCGTTCGTCGGGTGTGAGCGGGCCCGGCTTCTCGAGAATTGAGTCGGGAACCGCGATCTTGCCGATATCGTGGAAGAGCGCCGCCTCCCGTACGTGCTCGAGAGCGTCGGCTCGGAGGCCCAGGCGGGCGCCGGTTGCCTGGGCGAGCCTCGCCACCGTGGTTGTGTGATCCCGAAGGTTGGGCGCCCGTTCGTACAAGGCCTGCAACAGGGCGTCGTGCACGGCATCTCGCCCGCCGGCTACGACGTGCTTCTGCGTGTACAGGCGCTGATCTGCGATCTGCAATGCCTCTGCCGGTTGTGACGTTTCCTCGGGTATGGACACGGTGCCGAAAGAGCAGTCGATCGTGAAACCTTCGCCACGCTCGGCGAGTGCGCCGGTGACGGCTTCGACCACCGCCTCGGCCTCTCCCTGTCCGCGATGGAGGACGCAGAACTCGTCGCCGCCCAGCCGGTAGCAGCTGGAAGCCGTGCCGGTTGCCGCCGCGAGCTTCTTACCGAGACGGGTGAGGAGCGCGTCGCCGGCCGGATGACCGTACGTGTCGTTGTAGCGCTTGAAGCCATTGAGATCGAGGACGATGAGCAGCAGCGGGCAGTCCTCGGTCGCTTCGGCTGCGAACGTCTCGAGGTCGGCGACGAGCATGCGCCGGTTTCCCAGTCCAGTCAGGTGGTCGTGACGCGCGTGGTACTCGTTCACCTTCAGCTGCTCTCGCAGATCCTGCTCCGCCTCCGCGAGCGCGCTCTCTGCCTCGACCCGCCGCGTCACGTCGGACACGATCCCCTCCACGAAAACGCGCCCGTCGCTGTCTCTCGGCCGCGCCCTCCCGTGCAGCGAGCGAGTCGCCCCGTCGTAGCCCTGCAGCCGGTACAGCGCGTCACTCGGCTCGCCGCGGTTCAACCGCTCGCAGTGCGCCTCGTAGGAGGCGCGATCGTCGGGGTGGATCATCCTTTCCCACTCGGCGGCGAGCGTCGTCCCCGGCGGCGGCTCTCCTCCCATCAGCCGAGCTCGAGTCGGGCCAGAGTAGATCGTGCGCACCGAGCCGTCAGGGAGGTTCTCGTTTGTGTACAGGTAGTCGTCGATCGACTCGACGATGAAAAACAAGGACTGCGCCAACTCCCGCCAGGAAGGCTCGCGCCGCTTCTGCCGGCGTTTCGTCAGCCTGGCGCGAACGCCGCCGGTGAGTCCTTGTTGCTCTTCGCTCAAGCGAACCATTTCGGGAGAAGAATCGGCCGGCGCCGCCAAAACTTGAGCGCCGCCGCTGCCCGGGTTTCCTCCCGTCCGTGACGCGTTGCGGGGCAGGGGCCTCTCCTGGACATGGGCCAAAGTGACATAGGATCTGGGGCGAGCGCCCGGATTGATCACGCTCGACACCTCGGCGCTGTACGCCCTGCTCGACCGGCTGGACCCGGATCACGCCGGCGTCCTGGAGGCGCTCGAGTCTGATCCGGGACCGTACGTCGTTCCTGCCGGCATTCTTGCCGAGCTCGCGTACCTCGTCGAGAGCCGGCTTGGAGCAACCGCGATGGATGCCGTGCTCGCAGATCTCGAATCTGGCGCGTACTCCCTCGACTGCGGCGAGGACGACCTACCTCGGATCCGCAGCCTGACGACGCGCTACGAGAGTCTGCCACTCGGGTATGCGGACTCGGCCGTCATCGCCTGCGCCGAGCGAAACGGTGGTAGCGTGCGCACGCTCGACACACGAGACTTCGGCGTCGTGGCCCGTGAAGGGACGATCGACGCTCTGCCTCGCGAGGCGCTGCCGTGATGCCGGACAGCTCGGGCGGCGAGGCGACCGCCACCGCCAGGTCTATGGTCTTCAGAGTGACGACAGCAGTGTCACAAGCGTGGGACGCCGAGTACGCCCGCGGCCGCTCCAGGGCCTGCTACGAGAGCGTCGGCGGTAGCGCGTCGTTTCGCGTGTTGGCGGCGAGTCCACGCTGAGTCGTCTGGGCTCACCTGCCGGCGCGAGTAGCATCACGTCATGTTGTTCGCCGAGGCGGAGGGACACAACCACGTTCACTTCCACGTCGTGCCGCGAATGGCGTGGTTCGGGTCGAGCGTGACGAGTCGCCGTTCGATAGCGAATGGCCGCACTGGACTCCCGATCCTTCGTGGGCCACACCGGAGCTGCCCGACGACTGGGACGAAACCTGACGGCGACGGCGGGCGTCATTCGCGTCCCCTCCGCAGGCTCCGTCACGGTCTGCCGACGGCGCTTCCTCGGGGAAGGAGCTGCACGATCGGAGTGTCTCCCTCCGCGAGGCGAGCGGAGATGACGAGACGGCCGCCGAGTGCGCCGACGTAGGCGCTGAGCGTCGAGACGCGGACGTCCCACCGTCGCTCGAGTTTCGACACCTCCGGGCTAAAAGACTTGGCCGTGCTCGTGACAGCACGAGTTCCTCGTCCAACAGAGAGGGCGCCTTGCCGGCGCCCTCTCTCCGTGCGTCGTTCGCGAGTCGCGCTAGCGCTTGACGATTGAGCTGAGCGCGGTGAAGCCGTTGAAGCTGGCGTTTACGCACGGCACCGGGAGCGCGGGCTGCAGCTTCGTGCAGAGCGCCGGAGCCGGGCTCGAGGCAACGACCGCGCGCGTGCGGAAGAACGCTGCCTTCTTGCCGTAGGTGAACGCGTAGCCGCCGTCCGCCTTCGTCGAGGTGGTGGCGACCCTCTTCAGCGCGGTCTTCTTCAGGCCGGCCCAGATCTCCACCCTGGCGCTACCGAAGCCGGCGCCGCCCTGGGCGACCTTCCCGGACACCTTCGACTTGACGAGTCCCGCCTTCGTGACCTTGATCGACAGGCTGCCGGGAGCGATACCCGACGGCGAGGCGACCGAGCCGGCCGCGTTGACCTGGCCGACGAGAGCGACCCACGGCGACCAGATCGAGAGCCATGCGCCCGAGGCGACCGTGCTGAAGACGCCGTTGACGGAGAACTCGGCCTGGAAGAGTTTCGCGCCGAACGTGGCGCCGCCGCTTGCCACCGGCACATCCGGCGGAGGCAGGCAGACGACGATCTTCGCCGGCCCGAACGCCGTCTCGGCGTCCACGGTCGTGATCACGTACATCGGCACGTTCAGCGTCTGGCCCGCAGCCTGCAGCACCATCAGCCACGTTGCCGCAGGGGTGGCCGTCTGAATGCAGGCGGTCTGCGAGGCGGCAGGGACGGCACCCGGGGGCGCTACCTTGATCTCGCCCGTCAGCGGCAGGAGCGCGCCACCGAGGGCGAGGGCGACGACCTGCGCCTTGACGGTGCCGAGCGTCGAGCCCGGTGCTTGATTGAGCGTTGAGATGGTGTCGGCCGGGGCGTAGATCGAGGCGCGCGCCGTCGCATCATCCGACTGCGACTGCGTCACCGAGATCGTCGTCTTCTGGCCGAGCTGCGTCACTCTCAGCGCCGGGGTCGTGTACGCCGCGAAGGCGCTGCCTGCGAA
>JANOUB010000038.1:0-2210 GCA_031416615.1 Thermoleophilia bacterium | reverse complement strand
CGGCGCCATGGGTGCTGAGTCGATCGACGGAGGCTATGCGGCGAGGGCTTCGGGACTGAGCTTCAGAATCTCCCCATCGAAGTCTTTGATCACACCGCTTTCCGCCAACAGTCGGCCGTACCATTTCACGACCTCGGGGTGCAGTTGGAAGAGGGTCGAGAGCACGCTGACGCGGTGTTCGCCGTTGATGACGTTGCCCGGCCATTCCTTCGGATGCCTTGCGTCGAGCTCGAGGATGTTGGCGATGGTCTTGACGGCGAACTTGTGAAAGGCGTTGGACTGCTCGAAGTCGCCAGTATCGGGGTCTCTCAGGGCAGCCAGGATCTCGCCAGTTCGATACGTGTGGTCGACGAAGGCCGCCCTTCTCTGGAGAGCGCGGAGGACGGCTCCACAGCCCAAGATCTGATCGACAGACTCCCGCGGAGAGTTTCCCTCAACACCGGCGATGCAATCGCAAATGATGTGGTAGGTGCAGAACCTTTCGCCCGATCGCCAGTCCTGACCCTCGTGATAAATCCACGAGACTCTATGAGGCCCGCTTTCGACGTAGGTCATGACCGGGTTTATGGAGTCGCCGTAGCGACGCTCCGCATATTCAGCCCACGAAGCGACACGACCCGCGAAACGACTCGGCTGGAGTTCGAGCAGCTCGACCGGCTTGTGGATCAAGCGAAAGACGTCCTGCTCGTCGATGCTCACAGAATGGCGAAGGATCGTGCCTGATCGCATATTCAACCTCCCAGGAGACGCTGGCAGCACCCGCCCAACCGCGCACCCATGATGTATCGGCATGAGGACGGAGCCTCGTGAATCTGTGCCGCCGCCGATCTGTTCACGCTCGGAAAGCAACTGGCAGCACTGGCACTCCATCGACGTTGCACTTGCGCCGCTGGAGAAATCGTGGATGAAAAGGACGGCGAAAAGCACTTCGCGGTCGAGAGCGACATGCACTACCCACGTCAACCGCCTGCTCGCCCGGATCGAATCTCACAAGCCGGGGCTCGTATTAGCCGCGAATCCGCCCGGGCCGAAGCGGACGTGCGTGCGCGCTCACCTTCTCGAGGGCGCGGGTGAGGGCTTTGATGTCGTTGTCGTCGAGGTACCGCGAGAAGTGTCGTTCGATTCCGTCGTGATGGTGGCGGCGGGCGCGCTCTAGCGTCTCGGTGCCGCTGTCGGTGAGGATCACGAGGATCGCTCGTCGGTCGTGTGCGGGCCGGACGCGGCGGACGAGTCCGGCCTCTTCCATTCGGTCGACGACGCGGGTGAGGCCGCTCTTGCTGGTCAGGATCCGCTCGGCGAGTTGGTTCATGCGGACGCCGTCGGGCGATTCCTCGAGGTGGACGAGCACGTCGTACCAGCGGACCGAGATGCCGGCGTCGCGTTCCAGTTCGGCGTCGAGTAGGTCGAGCAGGGCAAGCGCGCTCTCGAAGAAGAGACGCCAGGCCCCGAGCCGTTCGCGCGTCGGCCTTGACAATTTTAGTTTACTGTGGGATCGTTCGTTATGCAACTGTTCACTAATGGACTGTTGTTCATTATATCATCCGCTGGGAAGGAGTGGAGATGACTGTCGTTTCTGCAGAGCGAGCAAAGCTCGGTTACGGGTTGAGTAAGGAGGAAGGCGAGGCGTTCTGGGTCCTCGGCATGCTCGAGACGATCAAGATCGGCGGGGAGGACACCGCCGGGCAGTACGGCCTGATCGAGGTCGTCGCGCGCGCGGGCGACGGCTCACCCTGGCACACCCACCCTGACGAGGACGAGTGGTTCTACGTCGTTGACGGCGAGTTCACGTTCTACGTCGGCGACGCGCGCCTGACTCTGACGGCCGGTTCGTTCGCGTTCGGTCCCAAGGGAGTGCCCCACACGTTCATCGCGGAGACACACGGAGCGACGGCCCTGGTCGGCTTCCAGCCGTTTCTGTTCGAGGGTCTTATGAGAGAGGCAGGTGAGCCCGCCACCGAGCGCGTTCTGCCGCCGCCGCTCGAGACTCCGCCGGACATGGAGCGGCTCCTTCCCATCGCGTCGAGAAACGGGATGGAGATCCTCGGGCCCCCCGGCCCGCCCCCGAGGCACTAGAGCCACTTCTCGGGAGGCTCCTGCTCGATGAACCGTTTCGCGATATCGATCCGCCGTGCGAACCAGACATCCCCGAGCGACTGGCCGTACTCGATGAAACGAGCCAGGGCATCCGACCGGCCCGGGTTCCCGCTGAT
>JANOUB010000037.1:0-1977 GCA_031416615.1 Thermoleophilia bacterium | reverse complement strand
GGCGCCCTTGCGCACGTCGATGCCGTCGAGCGTGACGTCGCGCGAAGCAATCGTGACCTCCCCGGTTACAACACCGGCCTGGGCGCTCACCATGGCACTCTCGTTGTCGGCCGCCGCGCGCTCGGGGTCGTAGACGATCATCGCTGCGAGTCCCGCCTGTACTGACCGGGTCGGCACGATCCGCATCGGCTTGTTCGCGAGGCCGCTCGCCTGCTCGGCGCTGAGGATCACGTTCGTGTTGTTCGGCAGCACGATCACTTCGGTTGCGGGGGTTGCATTGACAGCCGCCACAATTTCCTCGGTGGACGGATTCATCGTCTGCCCACCCTCGATGACGCGAGTCGCCCGCAGGCTCATGAACAGGCGGCGATTACCTTCTCCCGGCGCGACGACCACGACCCCCGTCTCCAGAGTGGGGAGACCGTCGAGTGCGCCTGCGGCGAGCCGCGCTTCGCGCTCCAGTGTCTGTCGGTGCATGTCCGCGATCTCGATCCCGTCGATCGTGCCGCTCGCCGTCCCAAGTGTGAGCGCCCGTCCCGGATCGTCTGTGTGCACGTGCACCTTGAGCGCCGTCGCGTCACCGACGACGAGGAGCGAGTCGCCAAGCCGTTCGAGCTCGCGTTCGAGGTCGTCGATGTCGAGACTTTCGCCCTCGATCACGAACACCGTGCAATAGCGGAACTCTGAGAGCTCCTGGTGCATCGCCTCGAGAGAGAGTGGTGCGACCTCGGAGCGAGCGTCCGGGATGGGCTCACCCGCAACTGCGGCCCGGACGCCGCGGATGATCTCGAGCAGGCCCGCACCCCCGGCATCGACGACCCCAGCCTCCTTGAGCGCTGCGAGGAGATCCGGGGTTCGGGCGAGCGAATCCTCACCGCGGGCGACGACGAAGGTGAGCAACTCGGGTTTCTCGAGCTCGCGAGCCTCGGGCGACTCTGCCGCTTCGGCCATCTCGCGGATCACGGTCAGCATCGTCCCCTCGACTGGGCGCCGGACCGCCCGGTAGGCAGCGTCGCTCGCCGAGCGAAACGCCCGCGCGATCATGGGCTCGTCGATCGGATCGCGTTCGCCGAGGACGTCTGCGAAGCCGCGCACAATCTGACTGAAGATCACGCCCGAGTTCCCGCGCGCCCCCATCAGCGCGGCACGAGAGAGCTCCTTGGCGACCGCCTCATGCCCGTCGGCGGTGGACTTCTCGAGAGCGTCGACGATCGCACGGACGGTGAGCGTGAGGTTCGTGCCGGTGTCGCCATCAGGGACCGGGTAGACGTTGAGGTCGTCGATCCGCTGCTGATTCGCCTCGAGGTTGCGAAGAGCCGCGCGGGCGATCTCGCGGGCACGGTCGAGGTTCACGACGAGCGCCTGACATCTTCGATGCGCACTTCGACGGCTGCGACCGAGAGGCCGGTCTGGCGCTCCACTTCGTAGGCGACGCGGGTGCGCACAGTCGCCGCGACCTCTGCCAGGTTGAGGCCGTATTCGACGACGACGTGAAGGTCGATCGCGATCCCGCCGTTGCGTGCCTTGACGTCGATGCCGTCGGTCAGCCGGTCGCGGCCGGGGAGACGTGGAAATCGCCGGCCCGCCATGCCGACGATGCCGTAACTCTCGGCGGCGACGTGACCGACAATCTGCGCGATCGCCTCGGACGAGACGGAGATCCGCCCGAGGTCCGTCGTGCGTGCGAGCTGGATGTTCTTGTCCACGCCGCGAGGTTAGACGACGGTGCGTGCCGGAGGGTTACGCCGACGGATACACGCGGTCGAAAAGCGAGCGAACCCGGGAGACAGGCTGAAGCCTGTCGCCGTCGCCGCACGGGCCTGCTAGATGGCCTTGGTGACCTTGCCGGCTTTGAGGCAGCGGGTGCAGACGTAGGCGCGGGTGGCCTTGCCGTCGAGCATCATCCTGACCTTCTGCAGGTTCGGGTTGAAGCGGCGCTTGGTGGCGACCATCGAGTGGCTCCGGTTGTTGCCGAAG
>JANOUB010000036.1:0-3575 GCA_031416615.1 Thermoleophilia bacterium | reverse complement strand
CCTGCTCGAAGGCGAGCGCACCGGCAGCCACGACGCGGTCTCGACCAGCGGCCCGGCCAGATTCGCCTCCCCTGTGCTCGGCCACGCCGGCAGGTACACCCTCCGGCTCACGAAGCAGGGGACGTACGAGTACCTCTGCCGCATTCACCCGTACATGAAGGGGAGGCTCATGGTCTACCGCTGATCTCCCGGCCCCTCCGACGACCAGACGGGGCGCCTGCGGGCGCCCCGTCGCCGTTTCCGCCCAGATGAGTAGTTCCGCGGGTTTGTAGGGACTGACGGCAGTCAATCATCTAAGCCCTAATTCCATTGATCTCTTGTATAGTGGAAGAAGATGGAGAGCGATACCGACCTCTACGAGCAGTTCGCGCGAATCGGCAAGGCGCTGAGTTCGCCACGGCGCGTGGAGTTGCTCGACCTCCTCTGTCAGGGCGAGCGCAGCGTCGACGCACTCGCGCGGACGTCCGGCATGACCGTGACCAACACCTCCCAGCACCTACAGGCGCTTCGTGCAGCCCGGCTGGTCGAGACGCGCAAGGAGGGCACGAGGGTGATCTACCGCGTCGCCGACGACGAGGTCTGCCGCTTCTTCTTCGCGCTGCGCGAGCTCGCGGGCGCCCGCCTGGCCGAGGTCGAGCAGTTCATGCGCCGCTACGTCGAGGGCGCAGACAAGTACGAGCCCGTCGGGCGCGCGGAGCTGCTCGAGCGAGCGCAACGTGACGGCATCGTCGTGCTCGACGTGCGCCCACGAGACGAGTACGCCTCCGGCCATATTCCCGGCGCCGTCTCCATTCCCCTCGAGGAGCTCGAAGACCGGCTCGCCTCGCTGCCCCGTGACGCCGAGATCGTCGCCTACTGCCGAGGCCCGTACTGCCTCCTCGCCCCGCAGGCGGTCGAGGTGCTGCGCGAGCGCGGCTTCCGGGCACGGCGGCTCGAGGACGGCCTGCCCGAGTGGCGTCTTGCCGGGCTACCTGTCACTGTCGGGAGGGAGGAACGATGAACGTCCTCGTGCTCGTCAACGACCCGCCCTACGGGACCGAACGCTGCTTCAACGCGCTCCGGCTCGCCGGCTCGCTCGCCAAACGCGAAGGAGCCACGGTACGGGTCTTCCTGCTGGGCGACGCCGTCGGCTGCGCCGTCGCAGGACAGGTGCTGCCGAACGGCTACTACCACCTCGACCGCATGCTGGGATCGGCCCTGCACCACGGCGCGGAGGTCGGTCTCTGCGGAACGTGCATGGACGCCCGCGCACTCCACGACGAACAGATCGTCGAAGGTGCCCGCCGCTCCTCGCTCGAGGAGTTGACCGACTGGACGCTCTGGGCCGACCAGGTCGTCACCTTCTAGGAAGGAACCCGATGCCCGGAAAGACGGTTGTCATACTCGGGGGCGGCGCGGGCGGTCTCGTCACCGCGCACCACCTCGCACGCAAGAAGAACGGTCACAGGATCGTGCTCGTTGAGCGCGACCCGGTCTACCACTTCGCACCGTCGTTCCTGTGGGTGCTGAGCGGCGCGCGCCGACCCGAGCAGATCACCGTCGATCTCCGCCGCCTGACGACACGTCGAGGCATCGAACTCATGGAGGACGAGGTGCAGGCGATCGACGTGGACGCCGGACGCGTCGAGACATCCACTGGCCCGATTCCCTATGACCGCCTCGTCGTCGCGCTCGGAGCCGAGCTCGCTCCCGACATCCTGCCCGGCTTTGCCCAGGGCGCGCACAACGTCTACAGCCTCGAGGGCGCCGTCTCCGCCGGCCGTGCGCTCGAAGAGTTCCAGGGCGGGCGCGTCGTCGTGCTCGTCTCGCGTCTTCCCTACAAATGCCCTGCAGCACCCTACGAGACAGCCCTGCTCGCCGAGGCACTGCTCCGCCAGCGCGGCGTGCGCAGCAGCGCCACCGTCGACATCTACACACCCGAGCCCTTCCCGATGCCGACCGCCGGACCCGTGCTGGGAGAGGCGCTGCGCGGGATCCTCGAACAACGGCAGATCGGCTTCCACCCCGAGCAGACCGTCGAGCGCATCGAGCCCGAGACACACGAGCTCGTGCTGACGAGCGGTGATCGCGTCGGCTACGACCTCCTGCTCGGCGTCCCGCCACACCGGGCTCCGGCGCCGGTCCGCGAGAGCGGCCTCGCCGCCGAGACCGGCTTCATCCCCGTCGACCGGGCGACTCTCGCGACGAGCGCCGACGGCGTCTTCGCGATCGGAGACGTGACAACGATCCCCGTTGCCGGCGGCAAGTTCCTGCCCAAGGCGGGCGTCTTCGCTCACGGCCAGGCCGAGGTGGTCGCAAAGCGAATTGCCGCAGAGCTCGCCGGCCGGGCGCCCTCCGACGTCTTCCAAGGCAAGGGCGCCTGCTTCGTCGAGATGGGCGACGGCATCGCCGCCTACGCAACCGGCAACTTCTACGCAGACGACGCCCCGCAGGTGACGCTCCGCCGGCCGGGACGCCGCTGGCACCTCGCCAAGGTCGCCGTCGAGAAATACTGGCTGAAGCGATGGTTCCTCCCCTGACCGGCGCTGCTGGTACGGCGGTCTGATATCGGGCCGAACGACCGTGAGGTGGGTCAGCGCACGGCCGAAAGACGGCACACGAACCGGGCGCCGAGCCCGGGGCCGGAGCTTTCGGCCCAGAGCTGTCCGCCGTGTGCTTCGACGAGCGCTCGTGCGATCGCAAGTCCGATGCCGCTGCCACCCTGGTCGCGGCTGCGTGCCCGGTCGACGCGGTAGAAGCGCTCGAACACTCGATCGAGGTGTTCCAGAGCGATCCCTTCCCCCGTGTCGGCGACGACGAGTTCGACCTGCTTGCCGCGGCCTGCGGCGACGACCTCGACGCGGCCTCCGGTGGGTGTGTGGCGGAGCGCGTTGTCGAGGAGGTTCGCCAGCACCTCGGCGATGCGGTCGGGGTCGACGTCGACGCTGGGCAGGCGCCTGTCGAGCTTCGTCCCGAGGGCGACTCCCTTCGCCGCGTACGCCGCCGCCGCGGCCTGCACGGCGGCGGCGACAAGCCGGCCGGGCTTGCTCGGGGTGCTGTGCAGGTCGAGCTGACGCTCTTCCGCCCGCGAGACCTTGGCGAGATCGTCGACGAGCCGTCGCAGGCGGCCCGTCTCTTTCCGCAGCAAGCTCCAGGTCTCCCGATCCGCCGGCACGACGCCGTCGGCGAGTCCCTCGAGGTAGCCCTCGACGGTCGCGAGCGGGGTGCGCAGCTCATGCGCGACGTCGGAGAGGAGCTCGCGGCGCTTCTGCTCGGCCGACTCGAGCGCGGTGGCCATCTCGTTGAAGGCGCCTCCGAGGACGGCTATCTCGTCGGAGCCCGTTGCCGGCACCCGAGCGGCATACGCCCCTTGCGCGATCCGCTCCGCCGCCTCGGCGAGGGCGCGAATCGGCTTGACGATCCGCAGCGAGATGAAGGTGCTGACGGCCAGGGCTGTGAGGAAAGCTGCTCCGATCGCGACAGCGAGCGCGATCAGGACGGCCGCGCCAAATGCCTCGTCGATGTGGCGGGCGACGTCGTCCGGGATGACACCGTCCGAGCTCCGGATGTGGTCGTGGAAGATGCCGGGGGCAATC
>JANOUB010000035.1:0-5349 GCA_031416615.1 Thermoleophilia bacterium | reverse complement strand
ACTCCCTGAGGCTACCGGCAAGATCCCAGAGAGAACCCCGAGAGAAGAGCCGTCGCCCGGGTGAGGGTTGTCATCCGGCTCCTCGCCGTGCCGAACAGGCACCTGCTCCTCGAATGAGCGCACTGAACCATCGACCTCTGCCCCGACGACGCCCAACAATCTGCCCACCCCTCGGATGTCCAACCTCCCCCAGGGGGGCACCTGAGGCGCCCTGAAGAAACGCTATCGGCATTTGTGTGACGTGCGAGTGCCACCTGCGTGTCGACTTCGTGTCGGTTCGCATGTGCCGGGCGAGGGCACATCGTTCCCCGCCCGGGGCGCGCGCTATGCGGTCAGGTGGGCAACGATTTCGATCCGATTGCCCCACGGGTCGCTCACGTGGAAGCGATGCTGACCCGGAATCTCAGCGTCGTCCCCCCACCGAAGTTCAACACCAGCCGCCGTGAGCGACTTTGCAAGCTCCTCGAGCGTCTCGGTGGAGCCGACGAGCAGTGCCGGGTGCGCCTTCAGCGCCGGTCGGAACGGATCCTCGACGCCGACGTGCAGTTCCCCCGCTCCGACCCGGAACCAGCATCCTCCGCGAACCTCGAGCAGCGGAGGCTTGTCGATCTCGAGGAGCCCGAGCACCCCTCCGTAGAACGCCCGCGCGGCATCCTCACAGCCGGGTGGCGCCGCGACCTGAACGTGGTGCAGGCCGACGATGCCCGTCACAGCGACGGGCGGCCGTCGTACTCGGGCTTCGGCTTCGCCACCTCCTCGTGGCCGGTCTCGACCTCATCGTGCTCCGGGCCTTCGAAACCGGCGGGCATGCGGAGCTCGTTGATCCCGAACGCCGTCGTTCCGAGCGCGCGGCGGATCTTGACGGACACATCCCGAAACGACTCGACCGACGGGTCGGCACGGTTGCTCAGCGTGTACCCCATGCCGGAGACCGTACACCGTGCGGTGAGACGGGCATCGTCAGATCAGTGCCCCACCCTGCCGATGATTCCCGGAGCCAATTGAGAACCTGGCGAACCAGGTGGGTGCGCTGCCAGCCTCTGGCAAAGCCTCCGCCGGACACACGCTCCCTTGATGAGTCTTGGTTCACGTTGAAACTCCGGGCCACGCACAGGGTCGAGCAACCCGAACCATAGATGATCGCGGTTGCAATCGAACTCAGCCTACAGGCTGAAGCCTGTCACCACGCAGTGCGCCGACCGGCTTCACCTGTCTCCGGAAAGGATTTCTCTAGCTCGTTGGGCGCGCCGCGAACCGCCAGTCGATCTCCTGGGTGCTGCCGAGTCCGAGATCGCGGGCGAGCCGCTCGGTGAGCTCGAACTGGCGACCGGCGCTCTTCAGCTTGTTGTCGATCACCTCGGTGAGCACGGTCTGGCCGCCGAAGCGCAGAAGCAGCTTGGCGCCACACGGCAACACCGGGTGCGTGACGCCGAAGGACTTGCCGGTGAGAATCAGCCCGCAGGAGGTGCGCTCCGCATCACCGGCCGGGCCTCGCGACGCCGCGAGGGCCGAGTACCAGCCGCCCCCCGGTGCGATCGCCCCGGTCGGGGCGGCGGTCGCGGTCGCGTCGCCACTCCGCTGCTCGACGACGGCGAGCGCAATGACCCCACCGAGCAGCGCGACAGCGGCAAGGCTGAGTAGCCGCTGTGCGACCGCGGCCGGCATCTCAGCTGCCGGAGGCCTTCGGGGGCTCGACGACGCGGAGGCCGAGCTCCGCGAGCTGGGCGTCGGTGATCGCCGAGGGGGCTCCGCTCATCGGATCGAGCCCGGCCTGGTTCTTCGGGAACGCGATCACGTCGCGCAGGTTTGGCTCGCCCGCAAGCACCATCGTCATCCGGTCGATCCCGAGTGCGATCCCGCCGTGTGGTGGAGCGCCCATCGCGAGTGCGTCGAGCAGGAAGCCGAACTTCGCCCGCTGGTCAGCCGCGCTCATCGCCAGCAGGTCGAAGACTTTCGCCTGCATGTCGGGCTCGTGGATCCTGAACGAGCCGCCACCGAGCTCGTTCCCGTTCACGATCAGGTCGTACGCATATGCGAGCGCGCTGCCGGGATCGTCCGCGAAGGTGTCTTGCCACTCGTCGGTCGGTCGCGTGAACGGATGGTGGACAGCACTCCAGCGTCCCTCGTCCTCGTCCCACTCGAACATCGGGAAGTCGGTCACCCAGAGGAACGTGAACCCGTCGTCTTCGATCAGTCCGAGGTCGCGCCCGAGCTGAAGGCGCAGAGCACCGAGCACACGTGAGGTCATCGCGTTTGTGTCCGCCGCGAAAAGGAGCGTCTCACCCGGAGCAGGCGCGAGGGCCGCGAGCTCCTGCTCCGAGAGGAATTTTGCGATCGGAGAGCGGACTTCGCCGCTCTCGTCACGGATCACGTATGCGAGCCCCTTGGCACCGAGCTCCTTCGCCTTCTCCTCGAGCGTGGCGACCTCCGAACGTGAGAACACCCGCGGCACACGCAGGAAGCGCACCGCCTCCGCACCGGCAAAGACCCCGAACTCCGAGCCGCGAGTCGCGGCTGTGGCGTCCTCGATCCCGAGTGCAAAGCGTGTGTCCGGCTTGTCCGAGCCGAACCGCCGGTCGGCCTCTGCGTAGGTCATGTGGGGGAACGGCCGCGGGATCTCGACACCGATGCACTCGCGCCACACCGCCGCGAAGGTGTCCTCCATCAGCAGGAACAGCTCGTCGCGGTCGGGGAACGACGTCTCCATGTCGAGCTGCGTGATCTCCTGCACGCGGTCGGCGCGCAGATCCTCGTCACGGAAGCAGATCGCGATCTGGTAGTACCGGTCGAACCCGGCGATCATGGTCAGCTGCTTCAGCAGCTGAGGGCTCTGGGGGAGCGCGAAGAACGAGCCCTTGTGCAGCCGGCTCGGGACGACGAAGTCGCGCGCACCCTCAGGGGTCGACTTGTAGAGAATCGGTGTCTGGATATCGAGGAAGCCCGCCGCTTCCATCTGCCGGCGGATGATCCCGACCATCTGCGCCCGCAGGCGAATGTTGCGTTGCAGCTTGTCGCGCCGGAGGTCGAGCCAGCGGTAGCGCAAGCGGAGCGTCTCGTCGACGTTCTCGTCGTCGAGCTGGAACGGCAGCGGCGTCGAGCGCGAGACGATGCGAAGCGTCTCGACCTGTATTTCGACGGCGCCTGTCGGCAGGTTCGGGTTGACGGCGTCGGCCGCGCGGGCGACAACCTCCCCCTCGGCCTGGAGGACGAACTCGTTACGGATCTCCTTCGCGAGCTCGGCAGCCGCGGGGGCATGCTCCGGGTTGATCACGAGTTGCGTGATCCCGCTACGGTCGCGCAGGTCGACGAACACGAGCCCGCCGTGGTCGCGGCGACGCGCCGCCCAGCCGGCGAGCGTCTTGCGCGACCCGACGTGCTCCTCGCGCAGCTCGCCGCACATGATGTCTCGCCAGCTCACGAGGACAGTCTGCCGACGATGTCTGTGTGGGCGAGCGATTCGTCAGCCTGCCCGTGCCGCCGGAGGACGGCGCCGTCGGCACGCACGATCACCGTCGCTGCGGCGCCGAGGCGGGCCGACTGGGTCAGCTGGCCCTTGAGCGAACGCCCTGCGTAGTCGGTGTCGGCTGCGACGCCGTGCCGCCGGAGCTCGGCGAGCCAGCCCGTCACCTGCCGGCGGGGCGCTCCCTCGTCGAGCGCAAAGAAGACGTCGATCGCCGGCACCTCGGCCGTGACGCCGGCATCCTCCATCGCAAGAAGCAGGCGTTCGAGGCCCGCGCCGAAGCCGACTCCCGGCGTGGGTGGCCCGCCGATCTCCTCGACGAGGCCGTCGTACCGGCCTCCTCCCGAGATCGTCGAGTTCTCGTTGTCCATCGGACCGATGAACTCCCAGGTCGTCCGGGTGTAATAGTCGAGGCCGCGAACGAGGGTCGGCACGAGGGTGTACGCAACACCGGTCGCGTCGAGGTCGGCCCGCACCGCGGCGAAGTGAACGACGCATTCCTCGCACAGCGACTCACCGATCGTCGGGGCTTCGTCCAGGGCAACGCGGACCGCGTCGGGTTTGGCAAGATAGTTGTCGAAGATCCGCAGCGGGCTCGTAGCGACCTTCGTGCGGGTGTTGGCATCGAGACGGTGCTCGTTCGTCGCGAGCCACGTTCGAAGGGTCTCGAGATAGGCGGGGCGGCACGTGCGACAGCCAATCGAGTTGAGCTCGAGGTGGTACGCCGAGACACCGAGGCGATGGAGCAGTGTGTCGTACAGCTGCAGAAGCTCTGCGTCGATCGACGGGTCGTCGGAGCCGATCGCCTCGACGGATGCCTGCCAGTGCTCGCGGTAGCGACCCTTGCCGGGCGCGCCGTAGCGGTACATCGGTGCGATCGTGAACATCTTCGCCGGCTGCGGGTCACGGTGCATCCCGTGCTCGACGTAGGCGCGACAGATAGGCGCCGTCCCCTCGGGTCGCAGCGTCAGGGGCCGGTTGGAGCGGTCAGTGAAGCTGTACATCTCCTTCTGCACGACATCGGACCCCTGCCCCGCCGTGCGCGCGAAGAGCGCCGTGTCCTCGAACACCGGTGTGAGCATCTTGCGGTAGCCGTAGAGTGCACACAGCCGCTCGACCTCATCCGTCACCCGCTGCCAGAGCGGCATCTCCGCCGGGACGACGTCATGGGTGCCGCGCGGGCGCTCGATCTTGCCGCTCATGGCTGCGTCCGAGCGGCACGGAGGAGGGCGAGGAACGGGTTCCCGGCAAGCTCTGCCGCAAGCGTGGTCTCGAGGCCATGGCCAGGGTGGACGACCGTCTCGGGTGGGTAGGCGTCAAGGAGCGACGCGATCGACGTCTCGAGCGTGTCCCAGTCTCCTCCGGGAAGGTCGGTGCGGCCGACCGATCCGGCGAAGAGCACGTCACCCGAGAAGAGCTCGCCGTCGGCGAAGTAGGCGAGGTGGGCCGGCGAGTGGCCGGCGACCCGTGTGACGGCAAACGAGATTCCCGCCGCGTCGACCGTCTCGCCTCCGTCGAGCCAGGTATCCGCTGTTGCGGCTCGCACGGTGATTCCCGGCGGCGTGAAAGCGGCGGGCTCCTCGATCAACATCCGTTCACCCGCCGGCGCGTACACCGGCGCACCTGTTTGATCGGCCAGGTCGGCGAGGCTGACGATGTGGTCGAAATGGCCGTGGGTGACAAGAATCGCTGTACAGCGTGCTCCGACCGCGGTAAGCGACTGCTGGATTGTGGTGGCATCGCCGCTCGGGTCGACCACGACCGCCTCGGTCGCCGACGGTGACGACCGGACGAGATAGGTGTTGGTCCCGATCGGCCCGAGCTCGAGCTGGTCGACGACGAGAGACATCGTTTTCGAGTGTAGAGGCTCGATGTGCAAGAGGGGTGCG